>CAMFLD010000007.1 GCA_945957245.1 uncultured Flavobacterium sp.
CGGGTAGGCAGTCGACTTCGATATTATTTTCAACACAGGCACGGGTCAGTAGAAATCCGGGGTCGGAAATGGCCGGAGTACCCGCATCTGAAATGAGGGCTATGGTTTCACCAGCCTGCAAACGCTTAATCAGGTTTTCAACCGTCTTATGTTCGTTGTGCATGTGATGGCTGTGCATGTGTGTGCTGATTTCAAAATGCTTAAGGAGTTTGCCGCTAGTCCGTGTGTCTTCGGCCAAAATCAAGTCGACTTCCTTCAAAACCTGAATCGCCCTGAAAGTCATGTCGTCAAGATTACCAATGGGTGTAGGAACTAGATAGAGTTTAGACATTTATTCGAATTTTTTCTCGACTATTGCCATAAATCTTTCGATATAATCTTCTTCACCAACCCAATAATTATAATCTGGGATTACCATTTCGTTGATGAAGGTTTTAGCTTCTTCGAACGTATCAAAAGTATTCAATTGAGAGATTACTCGGTTGAAATCTTCATTGCTGTCATTAAAAAGATGTTGTACAAAACCGATTCGGTCGTTAAGTCCCACTACAATCGTTTTACCTGACACATCCTTATTTACTATTGATTTCGGTTCTTCTGCTTTAGGCGCTGCTTCCTTAGGTTCTTCTGCAGGCTGCTCTGTCTTTTCGGTTGCATTAGCATCAGAAGGGAATAACGAAGTTTCTCCCGGTTTTACAAAAACCGGATCGGCATAGTTGCCAATCATATCCTCCAGCTTTTCTTCTGATTTAACTTCAGGTGCCGCAGGCTCTTGAATTTCTTCCGGTTCTAATTCAAATATTGGCTGGAACGAAGGTTTCTCCTCAATTAAAGGCTCTTCAGCAGGAACCTCTTCCTCAGTGGCAGCGGCTACTTCTTCTTCAGCTTCCGGTTCAACGGTTGTATTTATTTCTTCTTCTGTTGTTTCGGTTTCAGGTTCCGGTTTAGCTTCAGGGATTTCTTCAGCTATTACTTCGGGAGCTGTTTCCTCCGGCTTTGGATTTGGTTCCGATACCTCATTATCCTGTCCCAATTTTTCTTCTAAAGCAGCTTCACTGACATCTTCTTTAACCGATTCAAAATTATCCTGATAGAACTTTAAAACAGTCAGTGTTTCATACAGTTTTTGTGTTTCCTTGTATAACTGGTCAACTTCCGACTTGTTTTTTAGCTTTAAAATCCGGTGCGCAATGCTTATTAATTCGGCTTCTAATCTTTTTTTCATAGCTTTTTGAAATATTATGGAATAGGGTATAAATTTTTTACTATTTCTTCCCTTTTGATTTTATTTTGGTCAGGAAAGAAGTAACCTTGATTAAAATTTTCTACATTTGAAACGATGTAAAAATATTAAATTTTTATATCGCTTTATTATTGTGACAAAGTAATAAAAACTATTCATTTTTAGTGCAAGAAAAATAAAAAATGTTTCTCGAAAATACAGTAAATCACAAAGAGCAGTTTGGGTGGATTGAAGTGATCTGCGGTTCGATGTTTTCAGGCAAAACGGAAGAACTTATCCGACGTTTGAAAAGAGCACAGTTTGCCAAACAAAAAGTGGAAATCTTCAAACCGTCTATTGATACCCGTTATGATAAGGAAATGGTGGTTTCGCATAACAAAAACGAAATCCGTTCTACTCCGGTGCCGGCTGCGACCAACATCCGAATTTTAGCTCAGGGCTGTGATGTAGTTGGCATTGACGAGGCACAGTTTTTTGATGACGAAATTGTTGCTGTGTGCAATGATTTAGCCAATTCCGGAATACGGGTTATTGTTGCCGGACTTGATATGGATTTTAAAGGAAACCCTTTTGGTCCCATGCCCGCACTGATGGCAACGGCTGAATATGTAACCAAAGTACATGCCGTATGTACCCGAACCGGAAATTTAGCACATTACAGTTTTAGGAAAAATGATAACGACAAGCTCGTAATGCTTGGCGAAACCGAAGAATACGAACCGTTAAGCCGTGCTGCCTATTTCAACGCCATTCGGCAGAATATGGTTGTGAACGATCCGGAACATTTATCTGATGACCCAAACGCCGACAGACTGGCGAAGCAAAAAGAATAAAATTCCCCATAAATTGAAACTACCCATCAAAAATATTATTCCCATCATCAAAGCCAAATGGTTTGGGAATGATGATACTACGGAAATACGTTCCATCTCCATCGACAGCCGTTCGCTGCAAAATGATCAAAACACTTTGTTTTTTGCTCTATCCGGTCCTAATCACGATGGGCATGTGTATATTGAAGAGCTTATAAACAAAGGTGTATGCCATTTTGTTGTAACCCATATACCTGAAAATTTAGAGTCAAAAGCCAACTTTTTATTGGTAGAAAATACTTTGGATGCCTTCCAGAAATTTGCCGCATTTTACCGAAGCCAATTTGATTTTCCCATCATAGGGATAACAGGAAGCAACGGAAAAACCATCATCAAGGAATGGCTTAATTTCCTTCTAAGTCCTGACTTTAATATCATCCGAAGTCCAAAAAGCTATAACTCACAGGTGGGCGTACCGCTTTCCGTTTTGGGCATCAACGAAAAGCACAACCTTGGGATTTTTGAAGCGGGAATTTCAATGCCGCACGAAATGGAAAAGCTCCAGAAAGTCATTCAGCCCACTATTGGAATCCTTACCAACATTGGTTCTGCCCACGACGAAGGTTTCTCCAGCGTAGCGGAAAAAATCAAGGAAAAACTCAAGCTTTTTATTTCGGTTAATGTACTTATTCTGCAAAAAAACAAAACCATTTTTGCTTTTGTTAACCCTAAAATAAAAACCTTCAGCTGGTGTTCCGATGACAAAAGTGCCGATGTTTATATTACCAAAAAGAATGTTGGAGAACTAACGGAACTACAGATTACCCACAGAGAGGAAACATTTCCGATAACCATTCCGTTTCAGGATCAGGCTTCGGTTGAAAATGCAATTCACTGTATGATGGTAATGCTGTACTTTGGCTACAGCCAAAAAATAATCCAAACCCGCATGGCGCAGCTCTATCCGGTTGAAATGCGCCTAAAAGTCAAAAACGGAATCAACAATACGACTATTATTGACGACAGCTACAGCTCTGATTTCCAGTCTTTGAAAATTGCCCTTGATTTCTCTGAAAACCAGAAACAATACAAAAAGAAAACCCTGATTTTATCAGATATTTTTCAAAGCGGACTAACTAATGACGAACTCTATTCCCAAGTTTCCCAACTGATTATATCCAACAAGATTACCCGTGTCATTGGTATCGGGGAAACCATTTCACAATACAAAAATAAGTTCATCAACTGCATTGCATTTAAAAATGTGGCTGAATTTATGAATGCTTTTGACAATCTGGTTTTTGAAAATGAAACCATACTCATCAAAGGCGCCCGTGATTTTCATTTTGAAGAAATCGTTTCGGCATTGGAAGAGAAAACACACGAAACGGTACTTGAAATCAACCTCAATGCTATAAGTCACAACCTGAATTTCTTTAAGTCGAAACTGAAACCTAAAACCAAAATGATGGTCATGGTTAAAGCTTTCGGTTACGGTAACGGCGGATTTGAAATTGCCAAACTTTTGGAACATCACAAAGTAGATTATCTTGGCGTGGCTTTCGCCGACGAAGGGATTTCACTGAAAAACGCAGGAATCACTGTTCCAATTATGGTATTAAACCCGGAGAGCACGAGCTTTGCTGCAATAATACAACATCAGCTGGAACCTGAAATATATTCGATAAAGGGATTAAAAGCCTTTCTGAAAATTGCAGAACAAAAGAAACTAAAGCATTTCCCAATCCACATCAAAATCGACACCGGAATGCACCGATTAGGATTTGAAGAAGAAAATCTGGAAGATTTAATTAAAATCCTTGACGGAAACGAAAGAGTAGAAATCAAAAGTATTCTGTCGCACATGGCAACGAGTGATGACCTGAAACATGATGCCTTTGCCCGGGAACAGATTTCCCTTTTTGAAAAACTTTCCTCTAAATTAATGGAAAGACTCAACATAAAACCCATTCGCCATATTCTAAATACCTCAGGCATTACAAATTATGGCTTTGCTCAATACGACATGGTACGTTTAGGAATTGGGCTGTACGGAATTTCAAATGATGCTGAAGAACAAAAAGAACTGCAAACCGTAGGCACGCTAAAATCGGTCATTTCTCAAATAAGAACTATTGATAAAGAAGAAAGTGTAGGATACGGCCGAAGATTCGTAGCAACCGAAACCACAAAAATTGCTACCATACCTATTGGTTATGCAGATGGCATCAGCAGAGGCTGGGGCAACGGAAAAGGTTACGTAGTTATAAACGGAAAAGAAGCTAAAATTGTAGGCAGCGTCTGTATGGACATGCTCATGGCCGATGTGACTCATATTGATTGTAAGGAAGGAAGCACAGTAATTATTTTTGGCGAAAACCCATCAGTAAATTTAATCGCAAAGCAACTCAACACCATTCCCTACGAAATCCTTACAGGCATCTCACAACGGGTAAAAAGAGTTTTTTTCAGAGAATAATTTTTTTTGAAATAAATTTCCAAATGTTAAAATTTTATCTAATTTAGATTCACTAACCAATAAATCAAAATTATCATGGGAATGTTAAAAGAGTTTAAAGAATTTATTGCAAAAGGAAATGCAATGGATTTAGCTGTCGGAGTTATTATTGGAGGAGCTTTTGGCGCTATAGTGAATTCCTTAGTGTCAGATGTTATTACTCCAGCTTTATTAAATCCAGCCTTAAAAGCTGCACATGTCGAAAACCTTGCCGATTTAAAAACAGACGGTGGAATCCTTTACGGAAAATTCCTTGCAGCAATAATCAGCTTTTTAGTTATTGCCTTTGTTATCTTCATAATGGTAAAAGCTATCAATAGTATGAAGAAAAAAGAAGAAGCTGCTCCCGCTGCTCCGGCAGGCCCGACACAGGAAGAATTGCTTACACAAATCCGTGATTTGCTTAAAAAGTAGTACCGCTTACACTATATATTCTAACTAAACCGCTCCACAATTGGGGCGGTTCTTCTTTTTGGGAGCACGGCATTGGTATTCTAAGGATACTCCCTCCCGCTGTCCGCTTTATCTCGCCTAAAAGACGAGACCGCTCCCATCGGGGCTATCTATAACGTTATCTGCATTTTTACCTCTTTTTTCTTTGCTCTTTTCTCTTTTTTCTACCTAATTTTGTACTACAAAAATTATAACCCAATAAAAGAAAAATATAAATTATGAAAGTTGCTGTTGTTGGCGCTACCGGAATGGTTGGCGAAGTAATGCTTAAAGTTTTAGCCGAGAGAAATTTTCCGGTAACTGAGTTGATTCCTGTAGCCTCTGAAAAATCAGTGGGAAAAGAAATTGAATTCAAAGGGAAAAAATATAAAGTAGTTGGTCTCCAGACTGCTGTAGATATGAAAGCGGATATTGCTTTATTCTCGGCTGGTGGACAGACTTCACTGGACTGGGCTCCAAAATTTGCCGAAGCAGGAACAACCGTAATCGACAATTCCTCAGCCTGGAGAATGGATCCGACCAAAAAACTTGTAGTCCCGGAAATCAATGCTGCTACATTGACTAAAGAAGATAAAATCATCGCTAACCCCAACTGTTCAACGATTCAGATGGTAATGGTTTTAGCTCCGCTTCATAAAAAATACAACATCAAACGTGTTATCGTATCTACTTACCAATCCATCACAGGAACGGGAGTAAAAGCCGTACAGCAATTAGAAAACGAATACGCCGGCATTCAGGGCGACATGGCATATAAATACCAAATCCACCGCAATGCCATTCCGCAATGTGATGTTTTTGAAGATAACGGGTACACTAAAGAAGAAATGAAACTGGTTCGTGAAACCCGAAAAATTATCGGTGATGATAACATCAACGTAACCGCTACTGCGATCCGTATTCCGGTTGTAGGCGGGCATAGTGAAGCAGTAAACGTAGAGTTCTCAAATGATTTTGATATCAATGAAGTACGCAACATTTTACATCACACCGATGGTGTAACAGTTCAGGACAACACAGATACTTATACGTATCCAATGCCATTATATGCTCAAGGAAAGGATGATGTATTCGTTGGAAGAATTCGCCGTGATGAAAGTCAGCCCAACTCACTGAACATGTGGATTGTTTCAGACAACTTAAGAAAAGGTGCTGCTACCAATACTATTCAAATTGCGGAATATCTGGTTGCCAACAACTTAGTGTAAGAATATTAAAATTAACAACCGTCTGGCTTTGCAAATCTTAAAATTTGTTAAAATCAGGCGGTTTTTCTTTTACCTCGATTACCTTTGCGTGGCTCAGTTTTAAGTCCGAAAAGGACAAGCCTATGAAAAAAAAGTTTTCCATCATCAATCCACTCATGGGACTGGTAGTATTATTTGCAATACTATTCCAGTCATTTGATGCTATGAGCCACCTGGAAAACCAATTTTCAAAAAAACAATGCCATCATAAATACAATCACCATAAAACAGAAGTTAGTCATGCCCATGAAGGATTTGACCATTGTTTTACCTGCGAATTTACATTCAGTAATTTCATAACAGCATCAAAAATTTCTTTTGCATTCCCAAAAATCGAGATTGCAACCCGATATACTTCCCATTATTCCAAAGAAATTACTCAAGCTTTCAGGGGAAGCCTCTTTGCCCTGCGGGCACCACCTTCTTTTATTGTATAAACTGAAAAGAACAAGCCGGACGATTACGTATCGGCACAATATTCATTTATCAATAAAAACATTATATGAAATCTTTATATGCTGCCCTTTTGCTTGGGCTTACCTTTGCCACTTATGGGCAAAACAGAATTATTGGAACCGTATCTGACAAGGATAACAAACCTTTGCCTAATGTCAATATTACCGTTCCCGAAATCAATAAGGAAACCATTTCGGATGCTGAAGGAAAATATACCCTCAGCAACTTACCCAGTGGGACTTTCAAAATTGTATATTCTATTGTTGGATACACAACTAAAATAATAACACTATCAATTTCCGAAAAGGAAAGAACCCAAAACGTTACTCTTGAAGACAATACTGTTCACATGGATGAAGTCATTGTTTCAACCGCTTTCAACAAATTGCAGTCGCAAAACGTAATGAAAGTGGAACATGTAAGTGCAAAATCACTTCAACAAAAAGGAACCTCAACCTTAATTGAAGGATTGGCTACAATTCCCGGAGTTGCTCAGGTTTCAACAGGAACTTCTATTGGAAAACCCGTTATCCGTGGATTGAGCGGCAACCGTGTTTTAGTTTATTCCCAAGGAGTTCGTTTAGAAAATCAGCAGTTTGGCGAAGAGCATGGTTTGGGACTCAATGATTCCGGTGTTGAAAGCGTAGAGGTCATCAAAGGTCCGGCTTCGCTGCTTTATGGTTCAGATGCTTTGGGCGGTGTCTTATATTTCAACCCGGAGAAATTTGCCAATCCTAATGAATTTAAGGCCGATTTTAACCAACGTCTTTTCTCAAATACTTTGGGAAGCAGCACCTCATTGGGACTAAAAACTTCTACCGAAAACTGGAAATTCCTGGCACGAGGCAGCTATAATACTCATGCTGACTACAAAATCCCTGATGGAGACAGAGTCACCAATACCCGCTATAACGAATCGGATTTTAAAACAGGAATCGGGTATAGTAATTCCAGTTTTTCAAGTGTACTGCGATACAATTTCAACAGGCTCGATTTAGGAATTCCAGAGGATGGGATTAGTGAGCAATCTACTTCACATTCGACAATTTATCCTAAACAGGCCGTTGACAACCATATCCTGAGCCTGCATAATGACTTTTATTTCAAAAATTCCAAGTTAAATGCGGATTTGGGTTACATTTTTAATGACCGCAGCGAATTTGAAGACAGTAATGTCGCTTCACTTCACATGAAGCTCAGGACTTTCAATTACGATTTAAAATATTACCTGCCTAAATTAGGTAAACTCGAAACTATAGTGGGCATCCAGGGAATGCACCAAACCAATAAAAACTCAGGCGAGGAATTATTAATTCCGGATGCTGTTACCAATGATTTTGGTGTTTTTGGAACAGCAAACTATGAATTTGGCAGCAATGTGCTTCAGGCCGGACTGCGCTTTGACAACAGGAAAGTAAACAGTGAAACCCATGGTACTCCGGGTAATGAAGGTTATTTTGAAGGCATCAGCAAAAGTTTCGACAGTTTCAATGCTTCTTTGGGTTATAAAACCAAGTTGGCTGAGGATTTGACCCTGAGGTTAAATGTTGCTTCCGGTTTCCGGGCTCCTAACCTGGCTGAATTAACTTCGAATGGTGTTCATGAGGGTAGCAATCGGTATGAAATTGGAAATGCTAATCTTAAAAACGAACAGAACCTGCAAACCGATTTGAATTTGGAATACAAAAGTTCGCACTTTGAATTGTTTGCCAATGGGTTTTACAACCACATTAACAATTACATTTTCATCTCACCAAACGGCAACGTGATTGAAGGGAACAATGTTTACGATTATGTTCAGGCGAATGCCAAATTATATGGTGGTGAAGCCGGGATTCACTTTCATCCGCATCCGTTGGATTGGTTGCATTTTACCAGTAGCTTCGAAACGGTTACAGGCAAAAAAGACAATGGCGATAACCTGCCTTTAATTCCTGCCAATAAATGGAATAACACTATCAGGGGAGAATTTAAAATAAAGGACTGGTTAAGTGAAGGGTTTGCCTCTGTAAATATAGAAAGCACCTTTGCACAGAACAACAACAGTGCGTTTGAGACAAAATCGAAAGATTATACTTTATTGAACTTGGGTTTGGGAGGCAAAATTACTATCAGCAAAACTGTTTTTAATTTTAATCTTAACGGTAATAATATGTTGAATAAAACTTATATTTCACATTTATCCCGATTAAAATCAGACGGAATTCCTAATATTGGAAGGAATATTGTTCTTGGAGTTAATTTCATGATATAAAAAATGCCCCTTACGGGGCATTTTCTTTAAAAGCTGTTATCGCCATCAATCATTCGACCCAAACCGCCTAAAAGGCTTCCTTCCTCTCTGCTGCTTCCACCATTGCGGGGAGCTGATTCAATGATTCGGTCTGCAAGCCTGCTGAAGGGAAGTGACTGTACGTAAACTGTACCAGGTCCACGCAATGTGGCAAAGAACAAGCCTTCACCTCCAAAAAGTGAGTTTTTGATACCGCCTATAAACTCGATATCATAATCGACATCTTTGGTAAATCCTACTATACAGCCTGTATCCACTTTAAGGATTTCGTTAGCAGCAAGTTCTTTTTTGGCCAATGTCCCACCAGAGTGAACAAAAGCCATTCCGTCTCCTTCAATTTTTTCCATGATGAATCCTTCTCCTCCGAAAAAGCCACGCCCTAATTTTTTAGAAAATTCAATTCCTACGGAAACGCCTTTGGCTGCACAAAGGAAAGAGCTTTTTTGGCAAATGAATTTACCCCCGAATCGACTCAAATCAATCGCCACAATTTTTCCGGGATAAGGAGCAGCAAAACTCACCTTACTTTTTCCATAATTTTGATTGGTATAGGCGGTCATGAATAAACTTTCGCCCGTTAGAACCCTTTTTCCTGCTGAAAGGAGTTTGTCAAAAATCCCTGACTGCTGTTTTGAACCGTCACCAAAGATGGTTTCCATTTTTATTCCATTGTCCATCATCATGAAACTTCCCGCTTCAGCTATTACTACTTCCTGCGGATCGAGTTCTATTTCTACGTATTGCATTTCTTCACCATAAATCTGGTAGTCTATTTCGTGTGCTTGCATGTTGTTGTTTTTTAAATTTTAGTTATTAGTAAAGTTATTTGAAAAAAGTTACATAATACTAAGTCGTAAATAAAACTCTCGTTATTGACAATGTGTTAATAATTTAGATTTTTATTTGTGGTTTTTTTAAAACTTTAATATTATTTTTATCATATTACTAATCAAAAATCTACAGCTATGAATTCAATGTTTACTAAAATCGTTAGAATAATTTTAGGATTGGCCTTAATCATCTTTGGTGCCAATATGATCCATCCTTTTATCCCTATGGATAGACCTGATACCAATACCGCTGCCGGACAATTTATGTATTCACTTGGCGCGACAGGCTACATTTTCCCTGTAGTAGGTTTTTTAGAAGTAATAATCGGAGTTATGCTTTTATTGAAAAAATGGGTCGCTTTTGCCTTGATATTATTGGCTCCGATAAGCATTAACATTTTACTTTTCCATTTATTCCTTGACATTCCGGGGCTTTCAATTGCATTGGTAATTGTATTTTTCAACGCTATATTGATTTACAAACACTGGCAACAATACAAACCGCTGTTTTATTAATTATATTGATTATTTCTTTAGAATAAAAAAAGCCGACAATTATTTGTCGGTTTTTTTATCGTAATCTATGGAGCCAATATAACGCATAACCCTTACAATTTTCTGTTTCCTCCGTTCGATATAAGCTGAAGAATTAGAGGCTTTAAATTTTCTTGGATTCGGAAGAATTGCGGCTATACCGGCAGCTTCATTTGGGGTTAGATCCGCTGCTTTTTTGTTATACCATACTCGGGAAGCTTCTTCAGCTCCATAAATTCCATTGCCCATTTCAATACTGTTAAGATACACTTCCATAATACGCTCCTTACCCCAAATCAATTCGATTAAAACTGTGAAATAAGCCTCCAGTCCTTTGCGTAAATAACTCCTCCCCTGCCAGAGGAAAACATTTTTAGCGGTTTGTTGTGATATGGTACTTCCTCCTTTCAGGCGCCTGCCTTTACTATTGTTTTTGAAGGCTTTCTGCATGGCTTTGAAGTCAAAGCCACTATGTTTTAAAAAGTTACCATCCTCACTGGCTATAACCGCTTTTTGAAGGTTGGGTGAGATTTCTTCTAAAGGCACCCATTTATGATTAAAGTAAGCATCGTTGCCATTAATTTTGAATTCAACGAACCGCACCGCCATCAAAGGGGTAAATGGAATAGGAACCCACTTAAATAAAATAACCGATGCTATAGAAAGCCCAAAGAACCAAAGCATGGCTTTCCAAAACCAGCGAAGTATTTTTTTCATCATATTATTTAATTAAATCTGCCAATTCTTTACCTATCAGACTCCCAATTGCCACTCCCATTCCGCCGAGACGAACTCCGCAATAAACATGCTCAGACAACTGTTCAACAATTGGCTTTTTTGCAGAGCCCATCCCCATTATACCACTCCAACGATGTGCAATCTTAAAATCGGTATTAGGTAAAATTACTTCTTTTAACAATTGTTCCAAACGATTTTGTATTAATTCGGTCTGTCCGAGTTCTGTTGTGGTTTCTTCTTCAAAAGCGAGATTTCTTCCTCCACCAAACAAAATCCTATCGTCGATATTTCTAAAATAATAATAGCCTTTATCCAAATGGAAGGTTCCTTTGATATCGAGTCCCGGAATAGGTTCTGTAATCAAAACCTGAGCCCGTGCCGGCTTTACTTGATTATCAGTTAGTTTTCCCGCAAAACCATTAGTTGCAAAAAGCAATTTTTTAGTTGAAAAGGTAAAATCTGATAAACCTACCTGTACATTATCTGTTTTTTCATGGAAAGAGGTTACTTCAACCTGATTCAGTATCATGATGTTATTTGCAATTGCTTTTTTCAGAAGCGCATTCATCATTTTGCCTGTATCAATTTGGGCTTCAAAAGGATTGAAAATCAAATATTCATGAATCCCTTCAAAAGCAAAACGGTCAACTTCCTTGGAGAAAACATCATTTCTGAAAAGTGGTTGAAGCAAATCATTTATGAAGGGGAGTTTTTGCAAACATTCGTTATAGGCGTTTTCATCATTTTTCAGAAACAATTCATAGCCGCCATAAGGTTTGAAATCAATGGCTTCGTCACTTAAATTTTTACGTAATAGCTGCAGGCCGCTCCAACGTTTCTGTATCAGTTGGAGAACCTCTTCTTCGCTGTGAGATTTTAAATCGTCAATGATTTCTGATATACTTCCAAAGCAGGCAAATCCTGCATTCTTGGTACTAGCTCCCTCAGGAAGAATTCCCTTTTCGAGAATCAAAATCTTACTTCGAGGGAATTTTTCTCTCAATTCGAGTGCACAATGAAGTCCCACTATTCCGCTTCCGACAATTGTGAAATCAATATCTGTAAACCAATTCTTAATCTCCCAATAACTTAGGTCCATCTGTTTTTTTTCTAAAAATACTTTTTTCAGGCAAAAGATAGGTAAAATTCTAAAATTTTATCGATTTAATACAGATTCTACTTATTTTTTAGGTTTTTAACAACAAAACAAACAATATACCTGTCTAATTGTTAATAGTTTTGCCAAATATTTGATACTCATAACAAAAATAACTTTATTTTTGAACCACTAATTTTAACCAAACCAAATTATGAGACGTAAACTACTAATCGTTGCCCTATTGGCGACTACAAGTTTATCTTTTGCCCAAAACAAAAGTGCGTTGTGGAATGCTACCACTAAAAAAAGCAATATGGTTCCGCTTGAAGCCAGGATGCAGCTTCCGGAAAACCATCTTTTTGACCTGAATCTTACCACCTTAAGATCAAGTCTTACCAATGCACCAGCCCGAATTGCTAACGGAAGAAATTCAAACACTATTATGGCAATACCAAATGCTGAAGGTGTTATGGAAAATTTCCGTGTTTATGAAAATTCCATCATGGATCCTGCTTTGGCAGCCCGTTATCCGGAAATTAAATCTTACATAGGAATTGGCATTGAAAATCCTGCAGCAACGGCTTATTTTAGCGTTTCTCCATTAGGATTCAAATCGATGGTGCTTGCACCGAATAAACCAGCTGTTTTCATTGAGCCGGTTTCTGCCGACCTTGGAACTTATACCGTTTACAGAAAATCAGACAAAAAGCAATCACTTACACCTTTTGAGTGCAGTGTTATTGATGAAGCTGTACCTCAAATAAATTCGGCTTCGGCAAGACCAAATGCCGATGACGGTTTATTGAGAACTTACCGTTTAGCCATGTCCTGTACAGGAGAATACACTGTTTATTTTGGAGGAACTAAAGCTTTGGCGTTAGCTGCCATCAACAACTCTCTGACAAGATGTAATGGTGTTTTCGAAAAAGATTTTGGCGTTCGTTTAATCCTTATTGCCAATACGGATGCTGTAATCTATACTAATGCATCTACCGATCCTTATTCTGCTGCATCCAGTATGTCTCAATGGAATTCACAACTTCAGTCCACCTTAACATCTGTAATAGGTGAGGCCAACTACGATATCGGGCATTTATTTGGTGCTTCCGGAGGCGGCGGAAATGCAGGTTGTATCGGTTGTATTTGTGTAAATGGTTCCAAAGGAAGTGGAATTACATCTCCAGCGGATGGAATTCCTTCAGGAGACAACTTCGATATTGACTATGTAGCGCATGAAATGGGTCACCAATTAGGTGCTAACCATACTTTTACTCACAGCAACGAAGGAACAATTGCTCAGGTTGAGCCGGGATCAGGTTCTACTATTATGGGTTATGCCGGTATTACTTCTCTTGACGTTCAACCGCACTCAGATGCTTATTTCCATGCCGTTAGTATTCAACAGGTAACTAACAACCTAAAAAGCAAGACCTGCTCTGTAAATATTGCTACCGGAAATACAACTCCTGTCGTAAATGCCGGTCTGGATTATACTATCCCAAAAAGCACTCCTTTCATGTTAACGGCTACTGGTTCTGATGCTGATGGAGATGTTCTAACTTATGATTGGGAGCAAATGGATGCTCAAACTACCTCTGCAGCACCAAGTGCTACTAAAACTACCGGGGTAGATTTCAGATCTTATAACCCAAGTACTTCGCCAACCAGATATTTCCCTAGAATGGCAACTGTATTAACCGGAGGTACTACTACGGCAGGCAGCGAAATTACTGTTGAAGCTTTGCCTTCTGTAGCCAGAACATTTAATTTTAGAGTTACTGCCCGTGACAATAGAGCCGGTGGCCCTGCCAACAATAGTGATGATATGGTTGTTACTGTTAATGCTACTGCAGGTCCGTTTAGTGTAACTGCACCTAATACTGCCGTTTCTTATGCTGGTGGAAGCTCACAGACTATAACTTGGGCTGTTGCAGGAACTACTGCAAATGGTGTAAACTGCGCTAATGTTGACATCCTATTATCAACTGATGGAGGAAATACTTGGTCAACATTATTAGCGGCTACGCCAAATGACGGGTCAGAAGCAGTTACAATACCAAATACTCCCGGGACTACAAACAGAATTATGGTAAAAGGAACAAACCATATTTTCTTTGATGTTTCAAATACTAATTTTACCATTACAGCCGGTTCAACCGATACTGTAGCTCCAACGGCTCCAACATTGACTGCTTCAGGAACTACTCAAACAACAACCAATTTATCATGGTCTGGTGCTATAGATAATGTGGCAGTAACGGGATATGATGTTTATAAAGATGGTTCTTTATTAGGTTCAACTGCTTCAACATCCTATGCTGTTTCAGGACTGACTGCTTCTACCACTTATGTATTTACCGTAAAAGCTAAAGATGCTGCCGGGAATGCTTCTCCGGCAAGCAATGCTGTAAGCGTAACTACTTTAGCTCCGGTTCCTGATACGACTGCACCTACTGCACCAACATTATCAGCATCGGGAACAACTGCAACAACAACCAATTTATCTTGGACTGGTGCAACAGACAATGTAGCTGTAACAGGTTATGATGTTTATAAAGGCGGTGTGTTTTTAGCCTCTACCACTACTACATCTTATGCTGTAACAGGACTGACCGCTTCAACAACTTACACGTTTACTGTAAGAGCTAAAGATGCCGCAGGAAATGTTTCTGTAGACAGCAATACTGTAAGTGTTACTACACTTGCCAATACAGTGGCTTACTGTACTTCTCAAGGAAACATTACAACGGATGAGAAAATTGGCAAAGTGGTATTCGGAACAATCAGCAATACTTCAACAGGAACTGCGGGTTATGAAAACTTCACTGCTCTTTCATCCAATGCCGTAAGAGGTACTTCATATACTATCACTATTACACCTAACTGGACTTCTACAAAATATAAAGAAGGTTATGCTGTATTTATTGACTATAACCAAGATGGTGATTTTGCTGACTCAGGAGAAACAGTTTGGACTAAAGCGGCTTCCACAACAACTCCGGTTTCTGGCACATTTACTATTCCGGCTACAGCAACTCTGGGTGCTACAAGAATGAGAGTTTCCATGAAATACAATGGAATTCCAACTTCTTGTGAAACTTTCTCTTATGGACAAGTTGAAGATTATACTATCAATATCACTTCAACAGCAAGAATTGATGAAAATAGTATAGCTAAATTTGATTTCAGATTGTATCCGGTTCCGGTAAAAGGAGATATATTGAATATTTCTAATCTTGAATCTCCTTCTACCTACACAATCTATAACATGATGGGGCAGGAATTAGCAAAAGGTAAAATCGAAAATGATGCCGTTTATGTTGGTTCATTAAGTTCAGGAACTTTCTTAATTGAAGTTTCTAATGGAACTTCAACCACTACAAAACGTTTCATTAAAGAATAATTATTCCTAAAATATTTAAAAAGCCATACTGAAAAGTGTGGCTTTTTTTATGAATTAAATTTGTTACTTTTAGGCCTTTAATAAAATTATCTATATCAATGAGGAAAATACTTTTTTTAATTGTTAGCACTATGAGCATCGCAGCGTCGGCACAACAGATTTTATCCCCGGAAGGATTATGGAAATTAGGAAGGGTGTCCGCCCTGGGAATCTCAAAAGATGGTAAATCTGTTATCTATAAAGTAGCCACACCTTCGGTTGAAGAAAATAAATCCGACACCAAGTTTTATTCGATTCCTGTAACTGGAGGAAATGCTGTCGAAATTACAGAAGACGATTCCAAGAATTTGACAAACAACAAAAACGTTTCTTCTGACGGAAGGTATATTTTGTCTGATGAAGAAGTCAAAACAGAAAAAGTTTTAGGTAAGGATTTTTACCCTGAACTGGGAAAATCAGAAGCACAAATTTATGATGGCCTTGATTACCGTCATTGGGACACCTGGAATAATGGAACACACAACCACGTTTTTTTTGCCATCAAAAAGGATGTCAGAGGTAAAAAAATAGACATCATGAAAGATGAACCTTATGACTGTCCGCAAAAACCTTTTGGAGGTGATGAAGATTATATTTGGTCTCCCAATGGAAAAAGCATCATTTATGTTTGTAAAAAGAAATTCGGTACAGCTTATGCCACTTCTACAAATACTGATTTGTATGAATACGATCTTGAAACCAAATCAGCTAAAAACCTAACCGAAAATAATCCGGGTTATGATACCAATCCTGCTTTTTCTCCAGCAGGTGATTTGACTTGGCTCCAAATGAAACGGGATGGTTATGAAGCTGATAAAAATGACATCATTGTTCGTTTTAATGGGGTAGACTATAATCTTACCATGAACTGGGACGGTTCTGTAGAAAGCTTCAAATGGAGTCCTGATAGTAAAAAAGTGTATTTTACTGCTGCTGTTGACGGTACTTTACAGCTATTTGAAGTAAATTTTCCCGGTTTAAAAAGAATTGCTGCAGGAGTAAAACAAATTTCTAACGGAGATTTTGATATTCATGATATTGTAGGCTTTAGTGGAGACAATATTATTGTTACCAGAACCGATATGAACCATGCTTCAGAAATTTATTCATACAATCTGAAGAAAAAAGTTTTTACCCAGCTTACCAAAACTAATGATGATTTTTATTCAAAAATGGCTATGCCAAAGTATGAAAGAAGATATGTTACTACTACCGACAACAAAAAAATGCTGGTTTGGGTAATCCTACCTCCAAATTTCGATAAAACCAAAAAATACCCAACATTACTTTACTGTCAGGGAGGACCACAATCTCCATTGACACAATTCTATTCTTTCCGTTGGAATTTTTCATTAATGGCATCACAAGGTTATATTGTTGTTGCTCCAAACAGAAGAGGAATGTATGGTCATGGCCAGGCTTGGAACGAACAAATTTCCAAAGATTGGGGCGGTCAGGTTATGGATGATTACCTTTCTGCAATTGATGATGTAGCTAAAGAAAGTTATGTTGACAAATCCCGTTTAGGATGTGTAGGAGCGAGCTATGGAGGATATTCTGTATTCTATCTTGCCGGAATCCACAAAAACCGTTTCAAAACCTTTATAGCGCACGACGGTGTTTTCAATACACAAAGTATGTTTGGCACTACTGAAGAAGTATTCTTCAACAACTGGGATTTTGGAGGTCCGTATTGGGAAAAAGATAATGCTGTTGCCCAAAAAGCTTACAACCAATTCAATCCAATCAATTTTGTTGATAAATGGAACACGCCTATCCTTATTGTTCAGGGAGGAAAAGATTACCGTGTGCCAATCGGACAGGGACAAGAAGCTTTTCAGGCTGCCCAGCTGCGTGGCATAAAAAGCCGCTTTTTATACCTGCCGGAAGAAAACCATTGGGTTCTGAAACCTCAAAATGGTATGGTTTGGCAATATGAATTCTTCAAATGGTTGAAAGAAACATTATAAAATCGAAAAAACAAACAGAAAAGCCTGTTGAACAGGCTTTTTTTATTTCTAATTGAGATGTTAAACTGCCTTTACTTGTTGATAAAATGACTTTTTGTGAATAATTTTATGTATTTTATCTGATATATTCGCATTTTGTCGATTTTTTTATTATCTTTGAATACCCTAAAGTCTCAAAATAATGAAAAAAGTCCTACTTGCCTGCCTTCTGTTCTCAGTAACAGGGCTAGCTCAGGTTGGAATAGGAACCACAACTCCTACTGCAACCTTAGACGTAAATGGTGCGATGCGTATTCGTACTACCGATTGGAATAATCGGGAAACTTCAGCAAAAGATTCTATTCTTGTTTCTGACCGTTATGGAAACATACAGCGTATTTCTTCAAAAATGGTTTTAGAAAGCAGATTAAAGACCTTTGTAAAAGGAGGTTTTAGCAGTTCGTCAGATCAGTCATTAACAGTCTCCTCAGGAACTGTAAAGGTTCCTTTTAATTATGAAGATTTTGATGAGAATGATGAATTCAACACCTCAACCAATACATTCACTGCAAAAAATGACGGCATTTATGCAATAAATACACAGATCAAATCTAATTCTTCAAGTGTATGTACGAATTTCGGTTTATCAATAGTGAAAAACGAGACGGTAATTGCCCGTTGCGGGTTTTCAAACATAGGTGTGACAATAGCCTTGGTTACTGTCAATGTCACTCCGCCGGTGAGAGCTGTTCAGACATTGGTTAAACTAAGCGCTGGTGATACCATTACATTTAATATTTACACTGATCTAATTAATGTTGGTTTATTAAGCAACAAAAGTGATTCTTTTTTTACAATCCAACAGGTGCGTTAAAAAAGAAAAAAGCCTATTCTCTGGGGGAATAGGCTTTTAAATTTAAATCTAATAATCTTTATTTTGGTTCCTTCATTTTAAAGGTCTCCATAAATTTAGTGGTATAGTTACCGGCTACATAATCCGGTTCGTCCATCAATTGTCTGTGAAAAGGTATCGTAGTTTTGATTCCTTCAATATAAAACTCGTCTAAAGCTCGTTTCATTTTGTTGATGGCCTCTTCCCTTGTCTGTGCAGTTGTTATCAACTTGGCAATCATGGAATCATAATTTGGTGGAATAGTATAACCTGCATAAACGTGCGTATCAAGGCGCACACCGTGCCCTCCAGGAGCATGCAAAACCGTTATCTTCCCTGGTGAAGGCCGGAAATCATTGTATGGGTCTTCTGCATTGATACGGCATTCTATAGAATGTAATTGTGGTAGGTAATTTTTACCTGAAATCGGCACACCTGCAGCAACTAAAATCTGTTCACGGATTAAGTCATAATCAATAACCTGTTCCGTAATTGGGTGTTCCACCTGGATTCGGGTATTCATTTCCATGAAATAGAAATTCCTGTGTTTATCCACTAAGAACTCTACAGTACCTGCTCCTTCATATTTTATAAATTCTGCTGCTTTTACGGCAGCTTCACCCATTTTGTTGCGCAACTCATCGGTCATGAATGGTGATGGAGTCTCTTCTGTCAATTTTTGGTGACGACGCTGTACAGAACAATCTCTTTCTGACAAATGGCAAGCTTTTCCATAAGAATCACCTACAACCTGAATTTCGATATGACGTGGTTCTTCAATTAATTTTTCCATGTACATACCATCATTCCCAAAGGCTGCTGCAGATTCCTGACGGGCTCCTTCCCATGCTTTTTGTAACTCATCTTCCTTCCAAACGGCACGCATTCCTTTTCCACCGCCTCCTGCAGTTGCTTTTAGCATTACCGGATATCCCATCTGTTTAGCAAGTTTTTGAGCTTGTTCAAAGGATTCCAACAATCCGTCAGAACCGGGAACACAAGGTACACCAGCAGCTTTCATTGTAGCTTTTGCTGATGCTTTGTCTCCCATTTTGTCAATCATTTCAGGAGAAGCTCCAATAAATTTGATTCCATGTTCCTGGCAAATTTTAGAAAACTTCGCATTTTCTGAAAGGAAACCGTAACCTGGGTGAATTGCATCTGCATTTGTAATTTCTGCAGCCGCAATTATGTTGGACATTTTTAAATAAGATAAATTACTCGGTGGTGGGCCAATGCAAACGGCTTCGTCTGCGAATTTCACGTGTAAACTTTCTGCATCGGCTGTAGAATAAACTGCTACTGTCTTAATGCCCATTTCACGGCAGGTTCTGATGACACGAAGCGCAATCTCACCTCTATTGGCTATTAGTATTTTTTTAAACATCTTGATGAATATTTTAAATTAGAAATTTTAAATTAGAAATTATTATAACTGACAGCGAACCATCATTTATAATTTATAATTCATAATTTAAAATAGATTAAGACGGGTCTACTAAGAATAATGGTTGATCAAATTCAACTGGTGACATATCGTCAACTAAAATCTTAACGATTTTTCCTGAAACTTCTGCTTCTATTTCGTTGAATAATTTCATTGCTTCTACAACACAAAGC
>CAMFLD010000008.1 GCA_945957245.1 uncultured Flavobacterium sp.
ACACACTGCATATCGTCGGCAGCGTCAGATGTGTATAAGAGACAGGTATCTTCTCTTTTGAAAAAATTCCTAATCGCATTATTGGCTTTTTCGTTGTATTTAAACGCACCAGCCCATCCTTTAGCAGAACCCAAAACATCTGAATTAGAAAAACCACCCACAGCACCAATAAACTGCACATCTTCCAAATTTTCACGACCCGAAATCAAATCGGTCATGTGGATGTCTTTTACATCAAATCCGGCGAGATAAAGCGCATTCGCCATTTCACGCTCCGAATTACTTCCTTTTTCACGGATGATGGCTGCTTTTGGTCTTGATTTTGAAGCGTCATTTATAGGTTTTTTTCCTGAAAAATGGATTGGAAATGTATAGTTCAGCGGTTGTTTTTTATAATTTTCAAAACGCTCTTTTGCCTTACCGTTTTTAGATTGTTTTTGGTCTAAAAGGTAAGAGGTTTTGAACCAGATATCTCTGTTATTTTGAATGTTGAAAGAGATAGTTGCCGGTTGCTGGTTGTTGGTTCTTATCGTTAATGCATCAGAGGTGATTACATCTCCAATTTTGAAATATTCAATTCCGGTTAAGGCTTTTTCAAATGCTGTATCGTCTTTTGCCTGAAGTACCAATCCTATATTTTCTGAAAATAAAATCTTGATTAAATCTTTTTCGGCAAAAGAAGTAAAGTCGATTTTAGCTCCAACGTTAATGTCAGCGAAACACATTTCCAGTAAGGTTGTAATCAATCCTCCTGAACCGATGTCGTGACCTGCCAGAATTTGTCTTTCTTTGATTAAATCCTGAATGGCGTTGAATGCTTTTTTGAAAAATTCAGAGTCTTTTACGGTTGGAGTATCGGAACCAACTTTATTTTGAGTTTGGGCAAATGAACTTCCGCCCAATTTAAATTCGTCCTGAGAAAGATTGATATAATAAATAGAACCTCCATTTTTCTGCAAAACAGGTTCTACCACTTTAGTAATATTGGAACAGTTTCCGGCAGCTGATATAATTACCGTTCCGGGAGCAATTACTTCATCGTTTGGATATTTTTGCTTCATCGAGAGGGAATCTTTTCCGGTTGGAATGTTGATACCCAGTTCAATGGCAAAATCCGAACATGCTTTTACCGCTTCATATAATCGGGCATCTTCGCCTTCATTTTTGCACGCCCACATCCAGTTGGCCGAAAGGGAAACGCTTTTCAAACCGTCTTTTAACGGCGCAAAAACAATATTCGACAATGCTTCTCCAATGGCATTGCGGGAACCCGCTGATGGATTTATCAAAGCCGAAATAGGTGAATGCCCTATAGTAGTGGCAATACCTTCTTTTCCGTGGAAATCAAGCGCCATTACGCCTACGTTGTTCAAAGGCAATTGTAACGGACCGGCACACTGCTGTTTAGCCACTTTACCACCCACGCAACGGTCTACTTTATTCGTCAGCCAGTCTTTACAGGCTACGGCTTCTAGTTGTAGCACCTGCTCCAGATAGTCGTGTATTTTATCCTGAGTATAGTTAATTTCTGAATAGTTAATTTCAGCAGTTGTATCCGACATAACCATTTTTGGCGAACTGCCAAACATATCATTCAAAGCAAAATCCATAGGTTTCGCTCCGGTAGATTTGCTTTCAAAAGTAAAACGATGATCGTCCGTAACTTCGCCCACTTCATACATCGGGGCACGTTCTCTTTCGGCAATAGTTTTTAAGGTTTCAATGTCTTCTTTTCCAATTACTAATCCCATTCTTTCCTGCGACTCATTGCCAATGATTTCCTTTGCGGAAAGCGTAGGGTCGCCCACAGGCAATTTGTCTAAATCGATAAGACCTCCGGTTTCCTCTACTAATTCGGAAAGACAGTTGAGGTGTCCACCGGCACCATGGTCGTGAATGGAAACGATAGGATTGGTATCGCTTTCTACAAAGGCACGAATAGCATTCGCCGCACGTTTCTGCATTTCAGGATTGGAACGCTGAATAGCATTGAGTTCGATTCCGGAGCCAAAAGCACCTGTATCAGCAGAAGATACTGCTGCGCCTCCCATTCCAATTCTGTAATTCTCGCCACCCAACACTACAATTTTGTCTCCTTTTTTAGGTTGGTGTTTTTTGGCCTGTTCCTCTTTTCCGTAACCAATACCTCCAGCCAGCATAATGACTTTGTCAAAACCAAGCTTTCTATTGTTTTCTTCGTGTTCGAAAGTCAGAACAGAACCTGTGATTAAGGGTTGTCCAAATTTATTCCCAAAATCAGAAGCTCCGTTAGAAGCTTTTATTAAAATGTCCATTGGAGTCTGATACAGCCATTTTCTTTCGGCCATTCCGTTTTCCCATGTACGGTTGTTTTCTAATCTTGAATAGGCAGTCATGTAAACCGCAGTTCCTGCTAAAGGCAGTGAACCCTGTCCGCCGGCTAAACGGTCACGGATTTCTCCTCCAGAACCTGTAGCGGCTCCGTTAAAAGGCTCAACCGTAGTCGGGAAATTGTGAGTCTCCGCTTTTAAGGAAATGACGGAGTTGAACTCCTTTTCCTGATAAAAATCGGCTTTGTCTCCGGTTTTGGGAGCAAATTGGGTTACTTTCGGACCTTTGATAAAGGCAACGTTATCTTTGTAGGCCGAGACAATATCATTCGGATTGAGTTCCGATGTCTTTTTAATCATTTTGAACAACGACAGCTCTTTTTCTTCCCCATCAATTACAAAAGTCCCATTGAAAATTTTATGACGGCAGTGTTCAGAGTTGACCTGTGAGAAACCAAAAACTTCCGAGTCTGTAAGTTTGCGGTTGAGTTTTTGCGAAAGCTGTTCTAAATAAGCTACTTCCTCATCACTCAGTGCCAGTCCTTCCTGTTTGTTATAAGCCGCAATATTATCAATTTCCAGAATGGCTTCCGGTTTGATGTTGATGGTGAAAATATCCTGATTGAGTTCGCTGTATTTCTGCGAAAGCATGGGATCGAAATCTTTGAAATCGGCAGGGACTTTGTAAAACTCTTCGATACGGATAATTTCATTGATTCCCATGTTTTGAGTAATTTCAACCGCATTCGTGCTCCAGGGCGTAATCATGCTGGCACGGGGTCCAATAAAAAAATCCGTCAGGACGGATTTTTCTATTTTATGTGCGTTAGCGAATAACCAATTAAGTTTAGAGATGGTTTCAGCCGAAAGTTCGTTTTGCGACTGAACGGCAAATACGGTATTACTTTCGTTTCCGAAAAAATGAATCATTGTGTTGTTGTTGTTTTAGTTGTTGGTGCAAATTTAGGCTAAATAAATCAAAACTAAAAAAGCTTTCGGAATTTAATTATCCCGGATCAGGAAACGTAGTCCAGTTGTATGCTCCTATATCATAAGGCGAGGTTCTTGGTAAGCCCAGAATGTCAAATGGCACTCCGCCGTCAATTCCGGCTCCTTTTGCCGCAGAATCCGCACCGATGATGAGTTTGTTTTTAGCAATGTCGAGGAACTTAGGATTTTGATTGACTAAATTCCCATTCTGCCCAAGTAAAAATACATTATAAAGATCCGGATTGGCAGCTGCTACTGAGCCGGGCGAAACACTTAATTTCACCAGACAGTTCTGGAAGTTAGCCGAATAAGTATTACCTCTTTTATTCAGAATCAGCTCATTGGTGTTGGAGCCATAAATAATACAGTTAGTAAAGCTCGCCGTCAGCGGATAAAAAGTGGTATCGGTATCAGCGAAATAATCGGCAAGGTATACAGACAGTTGTTTTGAGCTGCTCCAATTGTTGTTGAACGTACAATTAGTAAAAGTGCTGCTTCCGCCATAGACATTGGCGTAGCAAAACTGTCCGCAGGTATTTACCACTACATTTTTACCATCAATAGTACCGTGGGATGAGAAAATACCATAGTTGGAACAATCATATACCTGAAGGTTTTCCAGTTTGGTAATGCCCACATTGTTTTCTACAAGCAGTCCTACGACTGCATTTTTTATAGTAAGGTTTTTAATCTGGTTGACATTAGTACCGCTGCCTTCCCTTAAGTAAACAGTGCCCCATTGGCCCGGAACATCAGAGAAATCAGGTTCCAGGCGGTCGCCTTCAAAAATAACTTCATTTTCCAAAGCGGCTGTTGAGGAATGATCTCCTTCGACATGCAGCGTTCCTCCGGACTGTACTACGATACCGGAGTCGGCATGGAAATATACCCGGGCTCCTTTAGGTATCGTTAAAGTTTCACCATTGGGGACACTGGCATAGCCGTAGACGACATAAGGTTTGTTGGTATGAAATGTAAACTCATCTCCATTATCAGGATGATTGTGCACAAGGTCACGCCCGTTTGTACTAAGCACCGTTCCGTCTTCATTAAAGCCAATCGGAATCTGGTCAATTACACCATTGGTCTTATTAGGGAAGATGAAATAGGCATCCTGAATCAGGGTTACCAATTCTACTTTCTGCAAATTGGCACCACTGTCAAACTGGATTTGATCGGTATACAGGAAATCGGTAGGATTAGCATCGGCAATACCGGCTGTAGTTTCTACGAAAATATACATACTGTCTTTTGCCAGTAATTCCACATCATGAAAAACACGATTGTTGTCTCCGGTCATTCCGTCTACTGTAATTCTGTATTTGGAAGCCTGACCTTTACCCAGCTGAATGGTTGGTATTTTAATATCCTTATTGCTGTGATTGTACACTTTTAATGTGTAAGTACTCGAACCGATATTGGTAAAAACAGTATCCAGGTAAATGGTGTCCTTTGAAAAAGCTAAATTTCCTGTACTGGGTTCAAATACAAAGTCCTGGCGGCATGAACTAAGCGAAATGGCCAGGCCTACAAACAATAGAATAATAAGTTTACGCATCGGCTGTATGAATTTTGGTAAAAGTAAGTATTATAGTTTAAAATGAAAATTGGAAAATAGGTTAATTTAAAAATCAACCTATTTATCGTTTTAGATAACGCAAAAAAATCGTATTTATTGTCTTTATCGGTTTTTGGTATGCCAAATAAGTAGTATTTTTACACTCGTGACCTTCGGGTCAAATTGTTATGAAATAAAAAAGCTATGTCATTTGATAAAGACAAAATGCTCCAATTATGTAACGATTGGTGCAGAAATACCCTGATGGATACTTTAGAAATAGAGTATATTGATGCAGGAGAAGATTTTTTAACAGCCAAAATGCCTGTCAACCCAAGAGTTCACCAACCGATGGGACTGCTTCATGGCGGAGCTACAGTTGCCTTAGCCGAAAGCGTTGGAAGCGCCGCTTCTTTCCTGTTTGTTAATCCTGAAAAGCAGGAGGTAAGAGGAATTGAGATTTCAGCCAATCATCTAAGAGCCAAACGGGAAGGTACTGTTTACTGTACCGCAAAGATTATTCATCAGGGCAGAAGTATTCATCTTTGGGAAATAAAGATTACTGATGAGGCCGGAAAGCTGGTATCACTCTGCAAACTTACGAACATGATTTTATCCAGACGCTCATGACCGATTTGTTTCTAAAAGTCAAGATTCAGCAGGGACAGAATTTGCCGTTTGCCTTGTTCTGCAAACCGGGTTCCGACAGAATAGTGGGGATATTCCAAAAGAATGACCATTTGTATTTTCTTGAAACGTTTGAAGAAAAAGGCTTTGTTTTTGCTCCTTTTGATGCTGATGAGATTCCGTATCTTCCGTTGCAGCATGCTGATGTTTTTGTTGAAACGGCACACAACAGACATTTTCATTTTGAACCTGCACCATTTAAAACCAACAGCAATATCGGGAAAGACTTTTTTGAAGAACTTGTAGCCAAAGGTGTTGAAGTCATAGAAGCCGACCAATTCCGTAAAGTGGTTTTATCCCGAAGAGAAGAAGTTTCAGTCCCCGATTTTGAGATCCAGACCACGATGCGTAAAATGATACAGCAGTATCCTGAGGCTTTCAAATACTGCTTTTCACACCCTAAAGTGGGCACATGGATAGGCGCAACTCCGGAGCAGTTCTTAAAAGCTGATGGCAATGCCATAAAAACTATGGCACTGGCCGGAACGCAATTGGCAGAAAGCAGCAAGAATCCCGTTTGGCAGGAAAAAGAAAAAACAGAACAGCAATTGGTAACCGACTTTATTGTAGAAAGCCTTTCTGATATGGTCAAAGAAGTTACGCTTACCAGTCCGTATTCGGTTAAGGCGGGTAATTTGTGGCATATCAGGACCGACATTACGGCTTCTATTAAGTCAAAGAAATTCCTGAAGAAAGTTATATTGGCTTTACACCCAACTCCGGCTGTATGTGGACTCCCTAAGCAGCCGGCAAAAGATTTTATAAGAAGCAACGAAGGCTATAACCGGGAATATTATTCGGGATTTTTGGGAGAACTCAATATCGATTTGGCTACATTTAAAACATTGCAGACCGATTTGTTTGTTAATTTACGTTGTGCCAAAATAACCAATAATAAAGCCCGGATTTATATAGGTTGCGGCATTACCAAAGACAGTAATCCGCAGGCGGAATACATTGAAACGGTGAACAAATCGATGACGATGAAAAAAATTTTGGTTTAGGCCGAAAATAGCATAATAAAGTAAGAAATTGAAAATATGAAATTAGATATACTGGCGTTTGGAGCGCATCCTGATGATGTGGAACTGGGCTGTAGCGGCACGATTGCCAAAGAAATTGCGTTGGGCAAAAAAGTGGGGATTATCGATTTGACCCGTGGCGAACTGGGAACCCGAGGTTCTGTGGAAATCAGGAATTCGGAATCGGCTAAGGCTTCTGAGGTTTTGGGGATTTCGGTTAGGGAAAACCTGGACATGCGCGATGGTTTTTTTGTGAATGACGAAGCGCATCAGATGAAAATCATACAAATGGTACGCAAATACCGACCAGATATTGTGCTGTGCAACGCCATCAGGGACCGTCATATTGACCACGGTAAGGGAAGCAAACTGGTTTCTGATGCCTGTTTTTTATCAGGATTGCGGCGGATTGAAACTACCCATGAAGGGGTGACGCAGGAAGCGTGGAGGCCTAAGGTGGTGTACCATTACATCCAGTGGGAGAACATCGAACCCGATTTTGTTGTAGACATTACCGGATTTATAGACAAAAAAACAGACGCTATTTTGGCGTACAGTTCGCAGTTTTACTCTGAAAACTCAAAAGAACCGGTTACGCCTATTGCCACTAAGAACTTTCTGGAGAGCATTCATTACCGTTCGCAGGACTTTGGGAGGCTGGTAGGCGTGGAATATGCGGAAGGATTTACGGCAGAAAGATATTTGGCGGTCAACAGCTTAAGTGATTTGAAGTAATTTTTTAGTTTTTTTCTTTGCGAAAGAAAAGAATTGTGATATATTTGCACCCGTCTAAAATGGTGGTTGTAGCTCAGCTGGTTAGAGTAGCGGTTTGTGGTGCCGCGGGTCGCCGGTTCGAACCCGGTCAGCCACCCATTGGTTAAAAGCCCCTGAATTTTCAGGGGCTTTTTTATGTTTTTTATTTTAACTTTATTGTGTTGCACTTTAGTATGGCGCTATCGAGTTAGCAGGGGTTATAAAACCACACGAAAGGATTCCGTTGGCAGTCGCTGCGCTCGTGTCTTGCGGTAGCTGTTGAATTTGAAAATAACAGCTTTTCACACAGAGCAAAAAGCAGAATGAAATTATTTCGCAGATTATATAGAATTGCAAATAAAAACGCCCAATTTGTTTTTCTGACTAATGAACATTTTATTCTGAATCATCAGGAATACAAGATGGATTACATTGGAATAATAATTAAAACAGCATCACCTAACTACACTAATATCGTAAGAACATTTACAAAATTTTGCCACGAAAACTCATATCAAAAAATAACACACTAAAACGCCAAATCATGAGATACCTACACACAATATTACTATTGCTGACTCCAACTTTTCTTTTCTCTCAAATAGATACTACAAAAGTTAAACAACTTAATGAAGTAATTATAAAAACTGATAAAAAAGCAGTAGAACAAAAAGCAGATAGAATCATTTACAGCTTTTCAAACCAAACTTATCTGAATTCTGGTACGCTAATGGAAGGGCTGAAGAAATTACCGGGATTGATAATTTCAGATGTAGCAGGTATGGTCTACCAAGGCAAACAACTTGAAGTATATATGGACGGACGACCTCTAAATATGTATTCTGATGAATTAAACACCTTTTTAGAAAGTTTACCTGCAAACACAGTAGAAAAAGTAGAAATCATTACTCAGCCCGGTGCAGAATTTCCGGCAACATCCGGTAATGCCATCATAAATATAATTACATCAAAAAATGCTAAAAAATATATAACTGCTACTTATTCTAATGGTTATGGTTATACCAATTATGATAAATCCAGACACAGATTTAATAATAGTGTATTGGTAAACGCAAAAAATAAATTATTTGCGTGGCAGGTACAGCTTGGGCAAAGTTACAGCGAGAAATATCAAATAGATTCTTTCAAATCTACAAATTTGTTGCTGTCAAATAACTATTCAGATAAAGTAAACAGACTATATTTTGTCAAAACAGGTATTAAATTCAATATAAAAAAGGATAGAGTCTTAATTAATTATGATTTCAATACGTCCAACAACAGCGCCAATCTGGATGCTAACGGTTATAATTTTGCATCAGACAATCACAATAAAAACAAACGTAACTTTAATGACGTGATGGTTATCTATCAAAAGAGATTTGAAAACAGTGCAGAAAAGCTGGATTTTAGCTTCAATTACAATAACAGTAACAGTGATTTAAATTCCCGGAATAATAATTCAACAATTCTCGATAACAATTCAACCAATAAATTCTATCAATTCAAAACAGATTTTTCTAATGAATTCAAATTCTTAGATAAACCTAAATTCAGCACAGGTTTTTTGGCAGATAAATTGGATTTTACCACTAAGAACTTTGACGTAAAAAACTTAGATTACACACGAAATACATACGCTTTGTATTCTGAAATGCAATCATCTTACAAATCTTTCGATTTTATTTTGGGCGGAAGACTCGAGAGCTATAAAATATTTGGTAATACAGATACCAGCACTTTAAATACATTTAAACAAACCCGTTTTTTTCCAAATGCTACCATACAGTACAACATTTCAGAAGACATTTTTTTTAATGTCAACTATAACAAAAAAATAACTTTACCAAATACTTCATCTCTAAACCCAAACAATACAAGCTATCAGAATCAAAACATAACATTCTCAGGGAATCCTAATCTTAACCCAACTATTTTCAATAATGTTGAAATGAAATTTAGTGCATTTCAATATTTTACAATAGGATATTCAGTAAGTACTGCAAGCAACCAAATAGCAACCAGAATAGTAGAAAACACCAGTGGTGTAGCCAATGTAACTGAAAACATACCCAATGTTACCATACAGAATTTCAATTTTGGACTCCCTATTCCTTTTATGCTCTTTACCCAAGGCTTAAAAAAGACATTGGAATTTGACTTTAATCCCGATAAAATAAATTTCATCTATTTCTATACTGATTATCAGAAGAACTACCTGAAAGGAATCACAAATAAAGGATATTGGGACTTTAATATCATGATGCAAATCTTATTGCCTAAAGACATAAATTTCACTACAAACTATAATACCAGCACATCAGGAGGTAATTACTATTACTATTATGTCGCAAATAACCGCTTAAATGAAGAGGTAGATATAACGTTGTCCAAAAAATTCCTTTCCAATAATTTATCTGTTTCAATATATTGTAATGACATTTTTAATACCAACTATAAAAATATTGCAGCAGTAGGAACAGATTACAGCTACTACAACAAATATGATTCAAGACGGCTAGGTTTTTCACTGAGTTATAAATTCCCAACTAAAAAAGGCAATGTCAAAGAGGAAAATATAATACCAATAGAAAACAAAGAAGAAAAAAATAGCGATAAATAATACATTCAGGTTAACGGAGTGTCTTAAACGATTATTTTAATTTATGGTTGTTGCACTCAAATTTCATTATATCTCTTTTAAAAATCATACAAAAAAAGCCCCTGAATTTTCAGGGGCTTTTTTTGTATGTGTAGTTAACTTTTCAATCAACTTGTCATGCTAACAAATGGCGTGTCTCGTTACTTAATACCACGCGAAAGGATTCCTTTGGCAGTCGCTTCGCTCGTGTCGCGCGGTAGCAGGGGGCTTTCTAATTCTTTTTAGGTGTTTTTTTTGTTGCGCTTCTTCCTTGTCTGTTGTTTTCAGAACTCGGAAAGAGATTTTTTAATATTATGTGCATCATTCCAATAACCGTTACCGTAGTTGATGAAAGTAATGTTATCAGAACTTTGTCTGAAAGTCTTGGTTCTTTAAAACAATTACCTACAACAAACATGACATAAACTAGCCAAATGAATATAAATCCAGTAAATACTAAAACAAGAATTTTTCTCATTTTAGTATCATCCTTGTAACGATCTAATTCTAAAGCTATTTTTGTTATTTGTTGTTTTAGGATATCAATTTGAGTAGTTTCATTTATGTTTTCGTCATCTTTGAAACTTGTCATTTCTTCCTTAGCCGTAGTTTGGTCTGTGGTGGTTACAACAATATCTGTAATTTTTTTTGGTCTGCCCATCTATGCCGCGAGTTTTCTATAATGGCTTTTGATTAAATCATTTGGTATTTCCAAATTAAATTTAAATGGGTTATTTGCGATTCCATTCCATACAATATACCAAGGAGTTCCTACTTGATGTGTTTTTGCTCCAAGCTGTATGCCGTCATATTTTCCATAAACATCCCATAGTTCATCAATAAACGAAGTTAATTCTTCATCTTGAGGAAATTCTGAGGGGTTTTCATCAATTTTACTGTCTTTGTATTTTTTAAATCTATAATACAAAGAAGGAATAACAGGGCCATATTTCCAAGCTTGTGGAGCTTCGTTTATTAAAGGACCTTTATCCAATCCTAAATGCCATCCGTGGGCAATATACACCAACTTGATTAGCTTCATAGGTGTCATATTTGGGTCATCCGGATATTTATGAAGAAAATAATTCGCTATTTGATTTGGTTCGTACATTTCTATTGTTTATTCAAAGATACAACAAAAGTAAGCTAATAAAATGTCAAAAATATTACACTTAAAGTATACTTAACATATTTAATCTACAATCTATTACATTTTTACATCACAAAATTATTTATTTCAATTAACAACAACGTATTCGCTAACGAATTATAGAGGCGATTAAATCGAAACCTAATAGCAGAATTTAGGTAGAGTATCCTTAGATATTTTTTAAATAATAAAATCCACCAACAATTTACTGGTTGCAAATTGTTTTCGCATTACACTAAAAAAACAATTAAATCCCCCAGCTGCTGCGCGACACGAGCGTAGCGACTGCCAATGGAATCCTTTCGTGTGGTTTTCTCAAGCCGAAATACTAGCCAAAATAACCCTCAAAGCCATAATAAAATGGACATATGGTTTGGTTAAATTCCCGTTGCTGACCGATAGGTTAAAACCCCCTGAATTTTCAGGGGCTTTTTTATAACTACTTTTACTTTTAGTAAAACAAAAAAGATCTTATAGTAAAAGTTGCTATAGCTTCGGTGGATAAACTTAGCTTTGTTTTGACAAAATAAAATCAGAAGGTTTGAAGCTTCTTATAATTCAACCCTAATCATTTATTGACCATTGGTGACTTTTTTTAAGTTTTGGGTAGTATAGGGTAATTTGCAAAAGGCGGGTTTTTAAGACATTGGGTTTAGTATGTTGATTTTACTTTTAGTAAAACTAGTTAAGTAAGACAATGCCCGCTATTTCCCCAACAGCTTTATTGAAGCTCTGAAGGACTCCATTGCACTTCCGAAGGACTTCATTGCACTTCCGAAGGACTTCATTGCTGTTCCGAAGGACTTCATTGCACTTCCGAAGGGATTGCATCGAGTTTTTATTATTTAAAATCTTGGTACGATTTTTTTTGTAGTTTTACTCCCTAAAGCATGCTATTAGCATAACCTTTAAATACTTCATGATGATAAAATCCGTTACAACTGCCTTCCTGTTATTTTCTTCTGCACTAATTTTTGCCCAACAAAGCGAAAACCGCATAGAAAAGATTGCTGACAGGGAAAGACTGGCATTTCACAGAGCTGCTGCAGTGCTCCCTAATCCGCATACGGCGAATTATGATGTGACTTATCATAAACTCGAAATCACCGTTAACCCGGCAGTGCATACTGTTTTCGGAAAGGTAACAACGACTTATACTGCGGTTTCTAATATGAACTCTATCGTCTTTGATCTCGTAAGCCAGATGGCGGTAAGTTCAGTAAAACAAAATAATGTTTCACTGACTTTTTCTCAAACGGCTAACGAATTGGCTATTACACTTCCGGCCACACAATTGGCAGGTACAAGTGCTACGGTCGAGATTATCTACTCAGGAACGCCTCCTAATACCGGTCATGTTTTTTTTGATACGCACAATAATTCGCCCGTGTTTTACACTTTATCAGAAAGTTTCGGTGACAAGGAATGGTGGCCGTGCAAGGAGGATATGCGGGACAAAATTGACAGCCTGGATATTTTCATTACCGCACCTTCGCAATACGTAAGTGTGGGCAATGGCGTTGAAACCGCACCGCCTGTACTATCCGGTGCTAACAAGACGACTCATTTTCATCATAACTATCCTATTCCGGCTTATCTGGTATCGATTGCCGTGGCAAATTACAGTGTATTCAACCTAACGGGTGGAACGGCACCGAATACTTTTCCGATTGTCAATTATGTGTTTCCTGAAAACCTGACTTTGGCACAAAACACCCTGTCAAATGTACCTTCTTATCTCGAGTTTTATGAATCGATAGTTGGACCTTATCCTTACCGCAATGAAAAATACGGGAATGCCGAGGTGACTACGAGCGGTATGGAACATCCTACGGTTTCGTTTATCAGTGATTATGACCGCTACATGATGGAGCATGAAATGGCACATCAGTGGTTTGGCGACAAAATAACCTGCGGTACCTGGAAAGATATTTGGCTCAACGAAGGGTTTGCCACTTTTATGGACGAAATGCTGATTGAGAATTTTGACGGCAGCGATGCGGGAATCAGTAACAGGGATTATATGATTAATTATATCACTTCGCAGCCCGCAGGTGCAGTGTACCTAACCGATACGGAGGCTTTGGATGAAAATCGCATTTTCAGTGGCAGACTCACGTACAATAAAGGGGCTATGGTGCTGAATATGTTGAGATTGAAAATGGGTGAAACGGCCTTTCTGCAAGGGCTTAACAATTACCTGAGCGACCCGAATCTGGTTTATAAAACAGCAGTCACCACCGATTTCAAAGCCCACATGGAAGCGGTTTATGGCAGTAGTCTCACGGAGTTTTTCAATGATTGGGTTTACAATCAGGGGTATCCTACTTATACGATTACGGCTCAAAATGTGGCCGCAGGGCAGGTGAGTGTTACGGTGAGCCAAACCCGTTCGCATTCATCAGTAACCTTTTTTGAAATGCCATTGCCACTCACGTTTACCGGAGCGGGAGGACAGACTTTCAGCACTATGGTAGACAATACAAGCAACAATCAGTCTTTTATTATCAATGCGCCTTTTACGGTTACCGGAGTACAGTTTGACCCCGAACGTCATATCATCAGCAAGAACAGCACGGCAACACTTACTAATGATGGTTTTGAACTGACTAAGACAGAGGTATACCCTAATCCCGTTCACGGTCTTCTGACTATTGATACTACTAATACAATAGACCGCATCCTATTGGTTAACTCCGTGGGACAAAGTATAAATGCCTCACTAACGAGCCTGAATCAGCTGGATTTTTCTAATTATCCGTCAGGAGTTTATTTTCTGCAACTGCAAAGCGGACAAAACACCAAAACGATTAAAGTGGTGAAGGAGTAAATTATAATAGTAAAAAAGCTCCAATTTATTGGGGCTTTTTTACGAAATTATTCAAACTATACACTACTTTCCATCGGTCTTATCTACTACCAGTTTTTCCGGTCGGTTGGCAATTTCCCAGGCGATGGCAAAGGCATATCGGGCACGTTGTGTTAACGCATCAAATTCTATTTTAGTAACATCATCGGTAGGGCGGTGGTAATCGTCGTGGCTTCCGTTAAATAAGAATACTACCGGAATGCCGTTTTTGGCAAAATTATAATGGTCAGAACGGTAGTAGTATCTGTTAGGGTCTTTTTTGTCGTTGTACTTATAATCCAGCGTCATGAAGTGGTACTTTTTGTTGACTTCTTCACAGATGTTATATAAATCGGTTGAAAGATAATCAGAACCTATCAGGTACACATAGTTGTTACTTTCCTTATGGAATTCATCTCTTCTGCCCACCATATCGATATTGACATCTGCTACGGTATTGGCCAGTGGAAACAAAGGATGTTCAGAATAATAACGGGAACCGTGCAGCCCATGTTCTTCTCCAGTAACATGCAGTATCAATATCGAGCGTTTTGGTCCACGGCCTTCGTTCTTTGCTTTCTGGAATGCGGCAGCTATTTCCATAACGGCTACAGTGCCGGAACCATCATCATCAGCACCATTGTACACCTCGCCTTTTTTGATGCCTAAATGGTCGTAATGCGCCGAGATCACCACGATTTCCTCCGGCTTTTCAGAACCTTCTATAAAAGCCCAGATGTTCTCGGAATCGTTGAGGTTTTCGTTGTGTTTGGCATTCAGGTAAGCAGCCGGAATAGGTTGGTAGTAATCAGTTGCGCCTTTTGGGAATGCTATTCCGTGTTTTTTGTAAAAATCTATAATGTAGCGGCCAGCTTTTTTCTGGCCTTCGCTTCCGGTATCACGGCCTTCCATTGAGTCGGACGCAATTACGGTTAGATTGGCTTTAAGGCTTTCGGTGGAAATTGCCTTAAAATAACGGGAAGCTTTAGCGGTTTTGTGTGTAACTCCTTTATGGCTCGAACAGCCCGCAATAAGTAACGCAAGCAGTGCAAGGGCAGTTATTTTTCTCATGGTTTTTTAATGGATATTAATGAAAGTGTAGAGCATGAAAACCAATAGCAGGATTGTCATCAATACCATATTAATAAAGAACATGGCAATGCTTTTGAAAAAGGATATCCAGCGGGTTTCTCCATAAAATCGGTGATGTGCCGGGAAGAAATAATAGAATATCCAGATATAAGCCGCAGTATGGCCAAGAACAGAAACTGTTGTGCTGAATGTATTGTCTCCCATTAAATCAACCAGTCGGTTAAAGAAATAGATAATCAGCATCATTAATAACAGGAATGAGAAATAGTGTAAGGTAAAAATTCCGTGGTCAAAGTAATACCATCGCTTTTTACCATGGAACAGCCATAGGATAAAGGCAAACAGCGGCATGTAGATAAACAGGGCTTTCGGAAGATTATGCGTAGCTTCTTCCCCAAATTTTTCCCATATTTCTGACCTGCTGTACTTGGCTTTGACCAATAAAGTTTTTCGGACTATATTGGCTTCAAAGCTATCCAGTTTTCTTTTGGGATCATATTTCTGAACGGAATCAAATTCCCTTAAACTGTTGTAGCCAAAATTTATAAAGTCTTTGTTTCTTTCTTCATAGGAAACATGCTTTTTATCTAATTCCTTTTCCTGCTCCTCAACCAGTTCTGATACAGATTCTTTTTTGACATTAACAATACTATCCTTCATTTTACCATTCTTATCCTTTACCTTTATGGTTTTGGTTTGGTGAATATTGACAAAATCATTGTCGTGGTCAGGCTTAAAGGAAATGATGAAGAAGGTTATAAAGCTGATAAAAATATACAGACGTACGGGAGCCAAATAGGAAAGACGTTTACCGGATAGGTATTCTTTAGTGAGTGAAGCTGGTCTGAATAGTAGGTTTTTGATGGTTTTCCAAAAGGCATTTTCATAATGCGTTAGGTCTTCGAAAAAGTGGACAAAAAGGTGGTAGAATGTTTTCCGGGTATCGGAGTTTTCCTGTCCGCAGTTAGGGCAGTATTTTTTTTCTACAACATGATTACAATTGAGGCAGGTTTTGTCTTCTCTAATAGGATTCTTAGACATAAGCAGTGGTTATAAAAATCAAAATGTAAAGCTATTAAATTAATTTCTATTTTTGAAAGGCAAAACCTAAAACTAAATGATCAGCATCCAGAACAATACCGACCTAAATTTTACCAACATCAGAGCGATTGCCAAAGAAGTTTGGCCTATTGCGTATGGTGCCATTCTTAGTGAGCAGCAACTGGAATATATGATGGTAATGATGTATAGTGTTTCTTCGTTGCAAGAGCAGCAGTCCAACGGGCATCATTTCATTTTGGCAGTCGAAGATGAGGCACCAGTGGGTTTTGCGGCTTATGAATTTAATTATGATGGTGGAACGAAAACCAAAATTCATAAAATTTACATCCTTTCAAACCAGCAGGGAAAAGGAACCGGCAGGATTCTGATAGACTATATCACAGAAGAAGCCCGGAAAAATAATCAGGAAGCAATAATACTTAACGTCAATAAAAATAATGTTGCGCAGCATTTTTACAAAAAACTGGGTTTTGCTATTGTTGAAGATGTCGTGATTGACATCGGCAACGGGTATGTAATGGATGATTTTATAATGGAAAAACCGATTTAATATGGCAATGAAACTTCTCAAAAAGATAAACAGTAAGGCTAAATCTGATTCGAATACAGGTTTTGGTGTCAATGCCACAAGCTATGGAGGAAGGTTTGTTACAAAAGGCGGGAATGCCAATGTAAAGAAATCCGGAATTGGATTTTTTGAAGGCATCAGTTGGTACCATACGATGGTTAATATACCCAGATGGAAATTCATGGTTATTATTGTTGTGTTTTACTTTTTGGTCAATTTTGTTTTTGCCGGTATTTATTGCGGGATAGGAGTAGAGCACCTAAACGGAGTCAATGCGGAAACAATGATGGATAAATTCGGCCAGGCCTTTTTCTTTAGTGTGCAGACTTTTACAACTGTAGGTTATGGCCACGTAAGTCCCACAGGCTTCCTGACCAGTCTGGTGGCAGCTATTGAAGCTCTTTTTGGGCTGTTGAGTTTTGCCATAGCTACCGGTTTATTTTATGGAAGATTCAGCAAACCTAAGGCGCATATTAAATTTTCGGAAAATGCCCTGATTGCGCCATATAAAGACGGAACAGCACTTATGGTGCGGCTGACACCCTTCAAGAATACCAATCTGACAGAAGCTGAAGCTAAAATGACATTGGGCATGAAGCTGGATGTAAAAGGCAAACCAACCAATAAATTTTATTTTCTGGATCTTGAAATGTCCAAGATTAATTCGCTGAATTTAAGCTGGACGCTGGTTCACCCGATAACTGAAGAAAGTCCGTTTTATAATTTTACAAAAGAAGATTTTGAAACAACAGACGGAGAAATACTGGTATACCTTAAAGCTTTTGACGATATGTTCAGTACGACCGTAGTTAAACGTTCTTCTTATTCCTTTGATGAGGTTATTTTTGGTGGTAAGTTTGTACCGATGTATTCAAGCAATAATAAGCAGAGTAAAACGGTGCTTCATATTGATAAATTGAATACTTATGAAAAAATTGAGCTGTAAAAATTGCAGCACTAATTTTTATTTCAATAAAGCATCTAAGCTCACCATAACCTTTCGGGAGACTTTTTTACTCACAATGGCGGGAATATCGATGTCATAATCATTGGTGTCCAATGTAAAATTGGAGTTAATCTGAATGCCGTCAGCAGTTTTCTTTATACTGGCAGTAATGGTTATTTCTTTTGATTTGCCATGCATTTCCATTTTGCCTTTTATCGTATAACTTTGAGCAGTTGCAGCTAGTTTTGAAGCATCAAAATTTTCAATTTTACCTTTGAAAGTAGCTTTTGGATAACTGTCGCTTTCCATGTAATTTTCATTGAAATGCTCTTCCATCAAAGGAATCTTGAAGCGAAAACCTTTTACCAAAACCAGACTGGCAATTTCACCAGTATCTGTATTTAAGATAACGGAAACAGCTTCATTTTTTGCTTTCACTTCTTCAAATGCGGGAACCGAAGCTTCAAAGGTGACTTTGGC
>CAMFLD010000009.1 GCA_945957245.1 uncultured Flavobacterium sp.
TAAATCGGTATTGGTATTAGAATTAAAATAAAATGAGAAAATTACTTTTAGCATTTCTTGTAACCACAATTTCATTTGCACAAAACGCAAACCGAAAATTCTTAAACTTATCTCAAAAAAACGGTGTAGTAACCGTTACAACGGATGACGGAGAATATTCCATACGGTTTTTGAATAATAAGATTGTCGAAAATTCATTTATTCCAAAAGGACAAAATAATAATTTAAAATCGGAAGCCGTGGTGCTTAACACGGTTCCTTACAAATTCAACATTCTAAAAAACGGGGATTTTTTATCATTTGGAACAGAATATATTACTGTTCTAATAAAGAAAAGCCCATTTCAGATTACTTATAAAAACAATGCCAACCTTACTATTCTTTCCGAAAAAGCAGGTTACACCAAAGTAAATGATTCAACAGAAACACTTTCTTTCAACCTTGATAATTCGGAAGCACTTTATGGCGGCGGAGCAAGAGCACTTGGTATGAATCGCCGGGGCAACCGTTTAAGATTGTACAACAGAGCTCACTATGGTTATGAAACTAAAGCCGAACTGATGAATTTCTGTATCCCGCTGGTAATGTCTTCCAAGTTATATGCTGTTCATTTTGACAATCCGGCAATCGGATACTTAGATTTAGACAGTAAAAAAGACAATACCCTAACATACGAAACCATTTCAGGAAGAAAAACTTATCAGGTTATTGTGGGCAACAACTGGAATGACTTAGTTGGAAATTATACCGATTTAACCGGAAAGCAACCTCTTTTACCACGCTGGGCACTGGGCAATTTTGCCAGCCGTTTTGGCTATCGCTCGCAGGAATCCTTAGAAGGCACCATCAAGAAGTTTGAACAGGAAAATATTCCGGTAGATGCCGTAATATTAGACCTGTATTGGTTTGGTAAAACCATCAAAGGCACTATGGGTAATTTGGATTGGGACAAGGACAACTTCCAGAATCCGGATAAAATGATTGCCGATTTGAATGCTAAAAACATCAAAACGATTTTAATAACAGAACCGTTTGTATTAACGACTTCGTCTAAATGGCAGGAAGCCATTGACAAAAATATATTAGTAAAAAATGCAGCAGGCAAGCCAGCTACCTGGGATTTTTATTTTGGAAACACCAGCGTCGTGGATATTTTCAAACCCGAAGGAAGAGACTGGTTTTGGAATGTTTACAAAAGGCTCATCAATCAGGGTGTTGGTGGTTTGTGGGGAGATTTAGGCGAGCCCGAAGTATTTCCTTCCAAAGTAATAACTGCCGGCGGAAAGGCTGACGAAGTCCATAATGTCTATGGACATAATTGGGCCAAATTGATTGCAGAAGGCTATAAAAAAGATTTTCCTGAACAACGTCCTTTCATACTGATGCGTGCCGGCTATTCAGGTTCGCAGCGTTTTGGTATGGTGCCCTGGAGCGGAGATGTTAGTCGTAGCTGGGGCGGATTGCAAAGCCAAATGGAAATCGCATTACAAATGGGTATGCAGGGTCTAGGGTATATGCACTCTGATTTAGGCGGATTTGCCGGAGACTATTTTGATAACGAATTGTACCTACGCTGGTTACAATATGGTGTCTTCAACCCTATTTTCCGACCTCATGCCCAAGAAGAAGTTGCTTCGGAAGTTGCCCGAAAAGATATTGTGACTATGGCAAAAGCTAAAAAATCGGTAGAACTGCGTTATCAATTGATGCCCTACAATTATACGATTTCATTCGAAAACAACCAGAAAGGAACTCCATTGATGCGCCCTTTGTTTTTTGAAGAACCGGATAATAAAAACCTAACAGCAGTTGCAGGAACTTACTTTTGGGGGAATGACTTTTTAGTAACTCCAATTACTAAAGCAGGTCAAACCACAGCAGAGGTTTATTTCCCAAAAAGCAGCAACTGGTTCGATTTTTATACTGGAGAAAAACATGTTGGAGGAAAAACAGAAACTATTTCTGTGAAAGAAGATTACATCCCAACTTATGTTCGCGGTGGAAGTTTCATCCCTATGATTGAAACCATTTCTAATGCTTCGAAATATTCATTGAATAGTTTTTCACTACACTATTATTTTGATGAAAACGTCAAAAACTCTTCAGGCAAATTGTATAATGACGATGGAAAAACACCGGATGCTTTTGAAAAAGGCAAATCGGAAATGCTCAACTTCACGAGCACAAATGATGGAAAAACACTAACCATCAAATTAAGCACTGTAACCGGAAAGAATTTCACTCCCTCTAAAAAAGATGTTTCTGTTTTAATTCATAATATCAGGGACAAGGTGAAGCATATTTATGTAAACGGACAAGAACAGGTTTACAAAACCTTCCACGAACCATTACAGGTAAATGTTACTATGGACAAAGGACCTTCTGAAGTTAAAATTGAATATTAAATTATGACCAAATTAAATCAAATCCTAATCATCGCTTTACTGCTTAACGGCATGGCATTTGCTCAAAATAAAAAAACAACAGCTACCACAAAAGCACCTTTTGTTTGGGAAGCCGCCAACGTATATTTTATCGTTACTGACCGTTTCAATAACGGAGATAAAACCAACGATCATACGTTCAACAGAAACAAACCTACCGGAAAACTGCGTGGCTTTGAAGGTGGTGACCTTAGAGGTATCATACAGAAATTGGACGAAGGATATTTTACCGATTTGGGTGTCAATGTAATTTGGATGACTCCTATTGTAGAGCAGATTCATGATGGTGTTGACGAAGGCACCGGATTCACTTATGGTTTCCACGGTTACTGGACAAGGGATTGGAGTGCGCTTGACCCGAGTTTCGGAACTAAAAAGGATTTAGCCGAATTGGTTCAGAAGGCTCATGCAAGAGGAATCCGAATTATGCTTGATGCGGTTATCAACCATACCGGGCCTGTTACAGCCGAAGATTCGGTTTATCCTGAAGATTGGGTACGTACTTCGCCTAAATGTACTTACAAGTCTTATGATACTTATATCAACTGTACTTTAGTTGATAATCTTCCGGATGTAAAAACGGAAAGTAATGAAAATGTTGCAGTGCCGACTTTTTTGGCTAACAAATGGAAAAAAGAAGGCCGTTATGACAAAGAAATGGCTTCCCTTGATGTCTTTTTTAAAAAAACAGGCTACCCAAGAGCTCCTAAATATTACATAATGAAATGGCTTTCGGACTATATTACCGAATTCGGAATTGACGGTTACCGTGTTGATACCGCTAAACATACCACAGAAGATGTTTGGGCTGATTTCAGGAAAGTATGCGACAGGGCTTTCGCTGAATACAAAAAAAACAATCCTAAAAAAGTTTTAGATAACAATCCTTTCTTTACAGTAGGTGAAGTTTATGGATACAACATCAGCAACAAAAAGCTATTTGATTTTGGAGACAAAAAAGTCAACTATTTCGAAAACGGATTTACGGGTCTCATCAATTTTGATTTCAGGAATGAAGCTAAGATGAATTACGAAGAGTTATTCTCTAAATATTCGAATATCCTCCAGACGGATTTAAAAGGCAATACCGTGATGAATTATGTTTCTTCCCATGACGATGCCTACCCTTTTGACAAAAAAAGAGAAAAACCTTTTGAGGCGGGTACCAAATTATTGCTGGCACCGGGAATTTCTCAAATATATTATGGTGATGAAACAGCCCGTTCATTAGATATTGAAGGTACTCAGGGAGATGCGACACTGCGTTCAGATATGAATTGGGATGCAATGGCAAACGCTTCAACAAAAGAAGTTTTGGTTCATTGGCAAAAACTGGGTAATTTCAGGAAAAACCATCCAGCCGTAGGAGCCGGCATTCATAAACAGATTTCCGCACAACCTTATGTTTTCAGCAGAACTTATACAAAAGGGAAATATACCGACAAAGTTTTGATTGGTCTTGATTTACCTAAAGGCAAAAAAATCATCGGTGTTGAAGGTATTTTTCCAAATGGCATCAAAGTAAGGGATGCTTATTCGGGAAAAACATGTATCGTCCAAAAATTAGCGGTTGATATTGACACTGATTATGGAATTTTGCTACTAGAAAAAATATAATTCCTGCAAATGGATTCTAAACCAAAAGCTGTTTACAGACCGTCAAAGGGATTTACCTATTATTTCATACTCCTTTTTGGATTTGCAGCGCTTTTTGGAGGCGGATATGTGATTTGGATTGCATTCCAAAAGCTATATCCCGATTTAATAATGGTTTTTTTTGCCTGTATTCTTATCCTTTTTGGCTTGTATGCAATCTATTCCTATTTAGGCAGAAAGACCATTTGGATTTATGACGATATTTTGGTGTTAAAATCAAATCTGTTCTCTAAAGAAACCAGAATACCGCTCAGGGAAATTACTTCATGGGCTGAAATACACAAGAAAAATAAGAACAATTCCTGGGACGAGCTTACCATCATTACAGATGCCAAAAAATACCGCTTCGAATCCTATAACTATACCGACTATACTGACTTTAAAAATAATATTGTCCGGCATATACCCCAGAATATTGAGTTTGAAAAAATACTGGAAGCCAGAATAATTTTAAAAATCAGTATTTGCCTGATTGCTGTGGGAATTATGTTTCTTATTTTTTCATTTTTTAATTTAAATGCAAATGAAAAAACATTAATCCCGGAAAACTTTTACCAAACCAGACAAATAATAACCTCTGAAGTCAAAATACATAAAGGTTCAAAAGGAGCCCGTTCCATAACCCTTACATTTGAGGATTATCCGGAATTTGATTTCAAAATTTCAGGGGATGCCTATGATGCAATGCATGCTGATGAATTTGTAAGTAATGTAAAAACCTATGACACTGTTTATATTACATTGGCAAAAGATGATTATGAAAAGAAATTGGCCAAGACGAAGCCTCTGAGTTTTTTTGACAAAACCATCAGTTATTATCACATTGACATCTGCGGCGTTGCTACAAAAAATGAAAACTACCTCAACCTTTCGGATTACTTCGCAGAAGTACGGGACAGACATCAAAATAATGGATGGATATTTGCCGGAATTGGTGCAGTACTCAGCATAATTGGAGTATTCGGACTGCTTAAAAAAAATAAAATAGCAGCCGCCTAATCAATAGTCTGCCATTTATTAAGTTTCCTATTTATTTTAACATATCCCTATAGTTTTCTTTGATAAAAGAGGGTAAATTTGTGTTCAGCATTCACCTAAAACACAGAAGACTATGGGATTTAAATACATCGAAATAGAACGTGTTGAAAAACTCACGAAAGAAGAGTTCATCAAAAATTATTACCGCCCGCAGAAACCCGTAGTAATTACAAATCAGATTGAAGATTGGCCTGCTTTTACCAAATGGAATTTTGATTACCTAAGAAGTGTCGCAGGAGATAAAATGGTTCCGCTATATGACAGCCGTAAAACCGACTATACTAAAAAAGTAAACGAACCCGATTTTACGATGACAATGTCGGAGTATATTGATATCCTGCAGAAAGGCCCAACCGATTTGCGTATTTTTTTGTATAATTTAATGAAAGATGTTCCATCCATCAAGGATGATATGAAATGGCCTGATTTGGGGTTACGGTTGCTAAAAGGGCTGCCTCTGGTTTTCTTTGGTGGAGAAGGAGCCAAAGTTTTTACTCATTACGACATTGATTTTCCAAATATTTTCCATTTCCATTTTGCCGGTGAAAAGCAATGTGTATTGGTAGATCCCAAAGAAACCAAATACATGTACCGTCTTCCCTACTCCTGGATTTGCAACGAAGACATTGATTTTGATAATCCGGATTTCGATAAATTTCCGGCGCTGAGAAAAGTCAACCCCTACATAACCAACCTCAAACACGGCGAAATGTTATACATGCCCGAAGGATGGTGGCATTATATGAAATACACTACTCCCGGATTTTCATTGAGTTTACGTTCTTTAGCAGGAAGGCCCGGTAACTTGATTAAAGGATTTGCCAATGTGGTTTTCATACGTCATTATGATAACTGGATGAGAAAACGAAAAGGACAGGCGTGGCTTGATTATAAGGATGAAGAATCTATCCGAAGAACTAATGCTTTATTAAAATAATTTTCAATGCATAAAATAGGGCATCGTGGAGCAAAAGGTCATATAGCTGAAAATACTTTAGCTTCGTTCCAAAAAGCCATTGATTTGAATGTTGACGGTATTGAACTGGATGTTCATTTGAGTTTTGATGGAGAACTAATGGTTGTTCATGACGATACCGTTGACCGAACAATGTCTCAAAAAGGTTTGGTAAAAGATTTCTCGACACAGGAATTAGAAGCTTTAGGAATTCCGACTTTAGCATCTGTTTTTGATTTGGTCAACAAAAAATGCTTTATCAATGTGGAACTTAAAACTTATGAAACTGCCGACAAGGTAGTTGAGTTTATAGAGAAGCAGGCTTTGGATAAAGGCTGGAATTATGCCAACATTATTGTTTCCAGCTTTGACTGGAATGCGTTGCAGCAGGTTCATTTCCTAAATGAGAAAATAAAAATAGGCGTGCTTACGAGTACTGACTTAGAGTTGGCATTGGCTTTCGCCAAATTCATAAAAGCCTATTCCGTCCATCCTCATTATCATTTGCTTACATCTCAAAATGTAAGCCGAATACAAACCGGAAAATTTAAAGTATATCCCTGGACCATCAATGAACCGGAAGATATTATCTTTGCCAAATCATTACAGGTCGATGGTATTATTACAGATTTCCCCGAAAGAATATGAATTCCAATTTTGACATCATTATCGTAGGTGGCGGCGCTGCCGGCTTTTTTTCAGCTATCAATATCGCTGAGAACAATCCGAAACTAAAAATTGCGATTCTGGAAAGAGGTAAATCCGTTTTAGAAAAAGTACGGATTTCCGGTGGCGGAAGATGCAATGTTACCCATGCCTGTTTTGTGCCCAATGATTTAGTTAAATTTTATCCTCGTGGCGAAAAAGAACTGCGTGGCCCGTTCCATCAGTTTTGTTCGGGTGACACAATTGAATGGTTTGAAAAACATGGTGTCGAACTCAAAATAGAGGAAGACGGGCGCATGTTTCCCGTTACAGACAGTTCTCAAACTATCATTGATTGTTTTTTATCGGCTGCCAAAAAATTAGATATCCAAATCCTTTTAGGACAAAGTGTTCAGTCGATTTTTAAATCAGAGGAATACTGGAAAATAGAGACCAATCATGAAGTTTTTGCTACTCCAAAATTAATCATGACAACAGGAAGTAATCCCAAGATTTGGGAAATGCTGAAATATCTTGGACATACGATCATCTCTCCTGTTCCATCCTTGTTTACCTTTAATATCAAAGATAGCCGTATTAAAGATTTAATGGGAGTTTCTGCCTTTGCTAAGGTAAAGGTAAAAGGAAGCAAACTCGAAGCCAGCGGTCCTTTGCTGATTACTCATTGGGGAATGTCAGGCCCAGGAATATTGAGGCTTTCGGCTTGGGGCGCAAGGGAATTATTTGATAAAAATTACCAATTTGTAATCCAAGTCAATTGGCTTAACGAAACCACTTTCGAAGAAGCTATCGAAATCCTGAAGGACTTAAAACAGGAGCATGCGAAAAAGATGGTGAGCAAAAAATCTCCTTTTCATTTTCCCAACCGTTTGTGGGAAAGCCTTGTTTTAGCTTCTCAAATTGAGTCAGAAATCAAATGGGCAGATTTGTCGAAAAAACAGTTGACCGATTTAGCAAACCAACTAACGAATGGCGAGTTTCAGGTAAATGGCAAAAGTACTTTCAAAGAAGAATTTGTTACAGCCGGCGGAGTTGATTTAAAGGAAATTAATTTTAAAACAATGGAAAGCAAAGTACATAAAAACCTGTTTTTTGCAGGTGAAATTGTAAATATCGATGCCATTACCGGCGGATTCAACTTTCAGAATGCCTGGACATCGGGATTCATACTGGCTAAAACAATTACGGAAGATTTCTTATAATATACTATTGTAGTTTGCTCAAAATCAGTTAAATTTGGTTTTATAAAAACCAAATTCTAATGAAAAGAACATTACTCCTAACTTTCTTAATATTTATTTTCGGTACTGGTAGCTATGCCCAGCCTCCTGGATTACTTAATCCCTACACGGTTTGTGATAATCAGAATTTCAATGGTCATGCTACTTTTGATTTAACATCTACTGACCCCATTGGTTCATTGGGATTAAATCCTGCTATATATACTGTGACTTTCCATCCGTCTGTTGCTGATGGTAATAATAATGTTAATGTTATTGCTAATCCTTCAGCTTATATAAATGAGACGGCTTATTCACAAACCATTGGTGTTCGCTTTTTCAATACCTCTACATCAGAGGTAGCTGTTTCCGGAATGGTTCTTACTGTAACAACCGCTATTCCTCCAACATTTAGTATCCCTCCGTCTTATTGCCAGGGAGATACTGTAGCACCTTTACCAACCACGTCTACAAATGGCATTAACGGAACATGGTCTCCACCCATAAGTAACTATACTTCAACCTATGTTTTTACGCCAAACACAGGACAGTGTTCTATTACAGCATCCATAGCCATCTTTGTCAACCCTGCTCCAACAGCCCATCCTGCCTCACTCTACTTTTGTGACACAATGGAATTGCCCTTTTTTAATTTAAATGATGCTGACAATCAAATTTCTACTGACCCCGGTGTTAGCATTACATACCATCCAACATTACCTGATGCACAAACAGGAGCTAACCCTATAAACCCATCTTATATTCCTATGATTACTCCGGTACAGACGCTTTACGCCAGAGTTCAAAATACGTCAACCGGTTGTTTTAGTGTAACAACACTTACTTTAAACACATATAACTGTACCCCTTGTACGGAGTCCGCACCTATCAATTTATCGGCGAGCAATATAACACAATCCAGTTTGACATTAAGTTGGAATACTCCAAGTTCATCCACTATGATGGGTAATCAGGCCAGTCAGATAAGTATTGTTCCTCAAGGACAGCAACCCGGAGGCAACATTATGACAGTTACTTCAATACAAAATCAATTTACAATTGCAGGTCTGCAATCGGATAGTTGTTATTCCATCTATATTAAAGGTTTCTGTGGTTTTGACTATAGCCAGTGGTCAGCGCCTTTGAATATCTGTATGCCGGATTGCGTTAACAGCGGTGCCTGTTCGCAGTTGTTAGTCTTAAATGCTTTTTTGGATAGTAACCACAATGGAGTAAAAGATTCAGGAGAAGTTAATTTCAACAACGGACAATTTCAATATCAAATAAATAATTCAGGAAATAATCTGTACGGTTATACTAACAATGGTTCGTATTATATTTATGATTCCAATCCGGCTAATTCATACAACATAAACTTTGTTTTAAATGGCGCTTCCATTCCATTTTATACCTCTTCTACAACTTATACTGATGTGACACTTCCAACCGGAAGCGGGGCTCATTATTTATATTTCCCGGTTATAGAAGCTGCTGCTTTTACTGATGCATCTGTTGGTCTTTTGTCAATAGGACAACCAAGACCGGGATTCACTTACAGTAACAGCATAATGTATGCCAATACCGGAAATCAAAATATTTCCAATGGAACTATTACATTTACTAAAGACCCAAATCTGACTATCACTAACGTATCTGAGTCAGGCGCTACATTAACCAGTAATGGCTTTACCTATAATTTTACCAATCTGGCGCCTTTTGAAGTAAGGTATATCAACATAAGTTTATCCGTTCCAACTATTCCAACAGTACAATTAGGAGACCTGACAACCAATTCAGTTACTATTCAGGTGGCTAATGATAACAACAGTTCAAATAATGAATCTATAATCACCCACGCCATTGTTGGTTCCTACGACCCTAATGATATGTCAGAATCTCATGGTGGTAAGATTGTACACAGTAGTTTTAATTCAAATGATTACTTGTATTATACGGTTCAGTTTGAAAATACAGGTAGTGCTAATGCCGACTTTGTAAGAGTTGAAAATACTTTAGATACTCAATTGGATGAAAGGACATTTGAAATGATTGATGCCAGTCATAATGTAAATACCAAACGAGTGGGAAATCAACTGACATGGCATTTTTATGATATTAATTTACCTTCAACTTCTGTAAACCCAAGTGGTAGTCATGGTTATGTTTATTATAAAATAAAACCAAAACCCGGTTACGCTATTGGAGACATTATTCCTAACACTGCTTCAATTTATTTTGATTACAATCCGGCTATCGTAACTAACACTTTCAATACCCAATTTGTAGATCAGTTAGGAATTACCGATTTCGATAAGGATAAAATAATCATTACGCCTAATCCGGCTCAAACTGTTGTCAACATCAACAATTTTAACACAATCAATAAAATTTCAAAAGTTGTGATTTACGATATGTTGGGCAAAAGGATTTATGCCTTAAATAATAATACGATTGATGCAATTACTATTGATGTGTCGCATTTTACTAAAGGAATTTATTTGGTAGAACTTTTATCTGAAAACAATCTCAAAACCACAAAAAAACTAATCATAAACTAACTATCAACAAAACCAAAAAGACTAAACAACATGAAAAAAACTTTACTTATTTATCTCCTGTTTTTTGGGATACTAACCACAGTTTCTGCTCAGCAATGTGGTTCGGTATTTTCTGATCCGGGAGGCGAAACCGGCAATTATGCCAACAATACCGACTCTACGGTTACAATATGCCCACAAAATCCGGGAGATGTAGTTACAGTTACCTTTACTACATTTAATACTGAAGCCAATTGGGATGCCCTCTATGTTTTTAATGGTAATTCCATATCTGCTCCGCAAATAACCAGCACTAACCCTGCGGGAAATGTTCCGGGTGGATTAGCAGGAGGTTATTGGGGAACAGTTATTCCCGGACCTTTCACTTCTACCAGTGCTGATGGTTGCTTAACTTTTAGATTTAGAACCGACGGTTCTGGGGTTCGTGCCGGATGGACAGCCAATGTTACCTGCGCTCCTGCTCCTGCTTGTAGTTTGCCTACAACACTTGTAACTTCAGCAATAACAATGAACAGTGTAGTACTGAATTGGACTCAGCCTGCAAATCCAGACAGTAGTGTGGCTGGTAACTGGGATATCATTGCACTGCCTTGTGGGTCACCAGCACCAACTTCTACAACAACCGGTTATACTACAGTTACTAATCCACCACCATTTACTGTAACGGGCTTGTCTCCGGCTACCTGTTATACTATTTGCATCAGAAGTAGATGTTCCGGTACTGATTTAAGTAACTGGACTTACTTTAGTCCCATTACAACACTTACTGCACCTCCTGTCTGTGGAGGTCAATTTATCGATAATGGTGGGGCTACTGCCAATTATGCTAACAACTCGGATACAACCACAACCATCTGCCCGACTAATGCAGGTGATGTCGTTACCGTTACCTTTACTTCTTTTGATACAGAAGCCACTTGGGATGCTCTCTATGTTTTTGATGGTCAATCGATAACCTCACCTCAAATTTCAAGTACAAATGCTGCCGGAAATGTTCCTGGTGGATTAGCGGGAGGCTTTTGGGGTACTGTTATTCCTGGGCCATTTACATCTACAAGTTCTGATGGGTGTTTAACTTTTAGGTTCAGAAGTGATAATACCGCAAACAGAGCGGGATGGATAGCTAATGTTAGCTGTGCTGCTCCACCATCCTGTAGGGTTCCAACATCTATTACTGCAACCAATATTACTCCTACCGGTGCTACAATAAACTGGACCCAGCTTGCAAACCCTGACAATAGTGTCGCCAGTAATTGGGAGGGTTTAATACTTCCTGCAGGTAATCCTGCTCCGAGTCAAACCACTCCCGGATTTCCAATAAATTCTAATCAGTACATTATCACAAATCTCCTTCCTAATTCCTGTTATGTTTTTTATGTAAGAGCAGTATGCGCTCCATCAAATGCAAGTTTTTGGTCTTCAGGTTTTAATTTCTGTACTCCATTAGCTCCTCCGGTTTGTGGAGGTCAATTTGTAGACAATGGAGGTTCCACAGCAAATTATGCTAATAACTCCGACAATACTTATACTATCTGCCCAACAAACCCGGGAGAAATCGTCTCAGTGATTTTTAATTCATTTGATACAGAAGCTACTTATGATGCCCTTTATGTTTTTAATGGAAACTCTATCTCATCTCCTCAGATTTCAAGTTCAAATGGAGCGGCGAATGTTCCAGGGGGACTGCCTGGAGGATTTTGGGGAACCACAATACCGGGTCCTTTTGTTTCAACCAGCCCGGATGGATGTCTGACCTTTAGATTTAGAAGCGATAATACAGCCAACAGAGCAGGTTGGGTAGCTAATGTTGCCTGTACCCCTGATGCTGATAAGATTCTTTTAGTAGCATTCGTTGACTCTAATAATAATGGTATCAAAGATAGTAATGAGTTATTTTTCACAAATGGTTCATTTGTCTACCAACAGAATAATGACGGAACTACAATAAACGGATATTCGCCTATAGGTCAGTTTGCATTATATGATAGCAACCCATCAAACACTTACAGTTTCAGTTACGAGCTTCAACCTCAATATGCATCATATTACAACTCAGGAACAACGAGTTATAATAACATCAGTATTGCTGCCGGAAGTGGCACTCAGATTTTGTATTTCCCAATTGTACCAACACAAAGTTATAATGATGTAACCGTTTCAATTTCTCCTGTTACGATTCCAAGGCCGGGGCTGACCTATGTAAATAAAATCATTTACAAAAACTTGGGCGTTGCACCGGCAAGTGGCACCCTAACATTTGTTAAACCAACCCAGATCACTACTTTCACAGTAAGCCAAACAGGAGTAGTTAATAACACCAATGGGTTCACCTATGCGTTTACCAACCTACAACCTAACGAAATTAGGACAATGGATGTTACCATGACCATTCCTACAGTTCCGGTTGTAAACCTTAATGAACTACTTACCGACTCCGCTTCAATTACAGCTTCAACAGATGATATTACACCGGAAAACAATTCATGCAGTAATTCACAGATTATTGTAAATGCTGTTGACCCCAATGACAAGATGGAATCTCGTGGAAAAACTATACCGATCAATCAATTTGCTCCCGATGATTACTTTGTATATACTATCAGATTCCAAAATACAGGTACAGCAAATGCCGTAGATGTTCGTATTGAAGACTTGCTCAATGTAAAAATTGACGAGACTAGTGTTTTGATGGTAAACTCAAGCCATAATTATACTATGAAACGAATCAATAACCAACTGATTTGGGATTTTAAGAACATTTATCTAAGCCCACAAAGTACTAATGATGCAGGCAGCAAAGGTTATCTTCAGTTTAAGGCAAGACTAAAACCCGGATTTCAGGCAGGGAATATAATCCCTAACAGTGCTTCGATTTATTTTGATAGCAATCCGGCTATTACTACCGCAATTTTTAACAGCAAGTTCACTACTCCGTTGGGAATTGCTGATTTTGATACCGATAATTTTACTTTATATCCAAATCCGGCTAAGGGGAATGTTCATATCACACTGATGAATTCTGATGAAAGAATTAATAAAGTTGTCTTTTGCGATGTATTGGGAAAAACCGTAAAATCAGTTATGGCGTCTGATACAGAATTGAATGTTGATGTTTCCGATTTGGCAAAAGGAATTTACATGGTACAAATAACCACTGAAAGCCATCTAAAACAAATTAAAAAGCTTATTATAGAATAAATAAAATCCCCGGTTAAACCGGGGATTTTTTATCTGTTTAACCACCAAATGCTGGCATTCAGTATTGTGGCAAAAGTAACCCAGGCCAAATATGGAAGCATAAGATAACCGGCTACCTTATTAATTTTTATGAATAAATTATAGGTTTCCCAAATCATCAGCCAAAGCAATATCACTTCAATCAATGCCAATAAAGGATTGTGAAGCCCAAAGAATAAATAAGACCATAAGGTGTTTAGTCCAAACTGTATAGCAAAAAAACCAAGTGCCTTTTTAACTTCTTTATCATCTGATTCGCTTGTCCAGACTAAACCGGCCGCCACTCCCATCATGATGTATAGTAAAGTCCACACCGGAGCAAAAATCCAATTGGGTGGATTAAAAAAGGGTTTAACTAATGTTGGATACCATGTTAAAACACTTTCCCGGGTAATAATTCCGGAAAAAAAGCCCAGTGAAACACACACCAGAAGCATTAAGGTTATTTTGATAGCTTTCTGCATAATCCATATATTTATTTCACTTCAAAGATAGCAAACAGAAATGAGTTTGTTTTTACAAAAAAACAGCAGTTTTTTACAAAAAAAGTATCTTTGCATCAAATTCAAACACTATGTCCGAAAAGGATTTTATTGCCAATCTTCCAGCCACTGTCGAAAAGGGAAATTTTCAGTGGAGTGCTCCGAGTAATATTGCTCTGGTAAAATACTGGGGTAAAAAAGAGAATCAGATTCCGGCGAATCCATCCATCAGTTTTACTTTAAATGATTGCAAGACAATTACCAAATTGGTTTTTGCCAAAAAAGAAGCATCAGGAGCTGCCGGTTTTTCATTTGATTTACTATTCGAAGGAAAACCCAAGGAAGAGTTCAAACCAAAAATTCAGAAGTTTTTAGAACGAATTGAGATGTATTGTCCTTATCTGAAAGAATACCATCTCACAATTGATACTGAAAACACTTTTCCACACAGTTCAGGAATTGCTTCATCGGCTTCGGGAATGGCAGCTTTATCAATGAACATTATGTCGCTTGAAAAAGCGTTAAATCCTGAAATGTCAGAGGATTATTTTTACCGAAAAGCATCATTTCTAGCTCGTTTAGGTTCGGGAAGTGCCTGTAGAAGCATCAAAGGAGCAGTAGTGGTTTGGGGCCAACATGCTGAAATTGAAGAGAGTTCTGATTTGTACGGCGTTTCGTTTCCATCTAAAATCCATGATAATTTCAACAATTATCAAGACACTATTCTTTTGGTAGACAAGGGTGAAAAACAGGTATCAAGTACAGTCGGACATGATTTGATGCATAACCATCCTTATGCAGCACAGCGTTTTAATCAGGCGCATTATAATTTGTCATTAATAAAGAACATACTGGAAACAGGTAATATCAATGAATTTATCAAAATATTGGAAAGTGAGGCATTAACTCTTCACGCTATGATGATGACATCTATGCCTTATTTTATCTTAATGAAACCTAATACATTGGAAATCATCAATAAGATTTGGAAATTTAGAAATACAACGAATATTCCTATATGTTTTACGCTGGACGCCGGTGCCAATGTGCACGTTTTATATCCCGAAAACGTTAGAGAGCGTGTTTTACAATTTATTAAGGGCGAATTACTTGACTATTGTCAAAATGGTCAGTATATTTGTGATAGAATTGGAACAGGAGCAATCAAAATATGAAAGGACCATTATTTTATTCAAAAATACTTCTCTTTGGAGAGTACGGAATTATAAAAGATTCTAAAGGTTTATCCATTCCCTATAATTTTTACAATGGCGCTTTGAAAGTAGATGAAAACCCTTCTGCTGAAGCGGTAAAATCTAATCAGAGTCTAAACCGTTTTACCAGTTATCTGGAACAACTGCAAAATGACCAACCCGAATTAGTTTCTTTCAACATGCACGCTTTAAAAGAAGATGTTGCCCGGGGAATGTATTTTGACTCCAGTATTCCGCAAGGTTATGGCGTAGGAAGTAGCGGAGCACTTGTTGCGGCTATTTATGACAAATATGCTGATAATAAAATCACAGTTCTTGAAAACCTGACACGGGAAAAGCTGTTGCAGCTCAAAACGATTTTCTCGCAAATGGAGTCTTTTTTCCACGGAAAAAGCTCAGGCCTTGATCCTCTGAACAGCTACCTTAGCATTCCAATCCTTATCAATTCCAAAGACAATATAGAAGCTACCGGAATTCCATCCCAAAGTGCTACTGGTAAAGGAGCTGTTTTTTTGTTAGACTCAGGAATTGTGGGTGAAACAGCACCTATGGTTAATATTTTTATGGAAAACCTGAAAGATCAAGGGTTCCGTAAAATGCTTAAAACCCAATTTGTAAAATATACTGATGCCTGTGTGGAGAATTTCCTTGGTGGCGATATAAAATCACTTTTCAAAAACACCAAACAATTATCCAAAGTCGTTTTAAATCACTTCAAACCTATGATTCCTGAAGAATTTCATGGCGTTTGGCAACATGGGATTGACACTAATGATTACTATCTAAAACTATGTGGTTCAGGTGGCGGCGGTTACATTTTAGGTTTTACGGAAGACCTTGAAAAAGCTAAACAGGCATTGAAAAATTACAAACTTGAAGTAGTTTATCAATTCTAATTGCCGTTTATCTAAAAAAAGCGAATAAGTTTCCTACTTTTAAAAATTTTCGTTAAATTGCTTGTACTAATATTCCTTAACAAGGGTTGGTATGGGCTTAAAATTACTTCTCAAAAAACTAAAGCTCCCAAAAGTTTTGATTCTTTTGAGTATAATTTTCATATCGTGCACCTTACTAATATTCATTAATTATTTTACAATCAAAATCTTATCGGCGAATCGTGCCTATGTAAATGGTGAATCACATTATTCAAAAGGGCAGAAAGATGCTGTACGATATCTTATAACCTATATCTCAACAGAAGACGAAACTTATTGGAACCTTTTCAAAAAAGAACTGAGCGTTCCACAAGCCGACGGTGCTGCCCGAATTCATCTCCTTAAAAATACTGATGTAACTATTATAAAAAAAGATTTGAAAGGAGGCCGTAATCATGAAAAGGATTTGGATGATATGATTTGGCTTTTTCAAAATTTCAATCAGGTTTCCTTCCTCAAAAATGCTATAAATGAATGGGAAAAGGGCGATAAACTTATCAATCAGTTGGATTCGCTGGGAAATACTATCCATAATAAAATCCATTCAGGACATCTGGATGAAACTTCCAGACTTAAATTTCTTTACCAAATAAGCGACATCAGCGATAAATTGACCATCAATGAAAGGAATTTTTCTAATACACTTGGAGGAGGAACCCGGATTATTAAAGGTTATCTTATTTACACCAATATCTTTTTTATACTCATTATTGTATGCAGTGTCTGCATTTATTATGGGGTAATGGTTAAAAGGCTTGAGTATTCAAAACAACTTATCGAATCTCAAAACAATGATCTTATTGTAGCCAACAAAGAACTTGATCGTTTTGTATATAGTGCTTCTCACGATTTACGTTCACCAATAAGTTCACTCAAAGGACTGGTTGAAATTCTTAAAACGGAAGAAGATCCGGAAGAAGCGAAGAATTACCTTAATATGATGCAGGATGTTTTAAATAAACAGGACCAGTTCATAAAGGATATTATAGATTATTCAAGAAACAAAAGAACCAAAGACGCACTGAAAGAATTAAGTCTGGCAGAAATCGTAAAGGATGCAATTGAGCAGCTGCAATATGCTGAAAATGTGAACAGTATTACTATAGAAAAACAATTAGTTGTAGATAAAATCTATAGTGACAGCTTGAGATTGAAAATAATTATCAGCAACCTACTTTCAAATGCGATTAAGTATGCCGATTTTAACAAAGATAAGCCGTTTATTTCCATTAAAAGTTTCCCTTCTGCAGATGCCGTTATTATCCAGGTAGAAGACAATGGCATTGGAATCAATAAAAAATACTTAAACCGAATTTTCGAAATGTTTTTCGTAACAAACAAAAACAAAGGAACAGGTCTTGGACTCTATATTGTCTGTCTCTTATACACATCTGACGCTGCCGACGATATGCAGTGTGTGGGTGGC
>CAMFLD010000010.1 GCA_945957245.1 uncultured Flavobacterium sp.
ATGACAGCCATAAACACGAAAGTATCTTTACTTCGGTGAAAATACAGGAAAATAACTCGGTGATGCTAAAAACACTGGCCGGGACAACTCTTGGTGTTTGGGTTTCCCATGGTGAAGGAAAATTCCATTTACCGGAAGCTGAAAGTCAATACAACATCGTAGCAAAATATGCTTACGAAAGTTATCCTGCCAATCCTAATGGCTCTGATTACAATACCGCTATGATGTGTGATGCCACCGGACGCCATTTGGTCATGATGCCGCATATTGAGCGTTCGACTTTTCCTTGGAACTGGGCGCATTACCCAACAGACAAAAAAGATGAAGTATCACCTTGGCTGGAAGCTTTTGTAAATGCGAGAATTTGGCTGGAAGAAAAGCATAATTAACATTTGTTTTTTTATTCTGTTTATAACTAATAATGTGCAATCGACAACAGACTGAAAATCCTTTTTAATTTTATCCGAAGCAAAACCCCATCCCATGAAAGTAAAGAATCTATTCTGCGTTGCCTTAGTACTGTTTTCATTTAAAAGTTTTAGCCAAAACTGGGACAAGATTGAAGCTAAAGACGGGATGCACTACATTTCCCACTATATGCAAAATATCAATTTGGATATCTTAGGAAAATATACGTTCAATGGTCAGGAACCTGTGGTGGAACTCAATGAATATGGCACCGGTTTTTACCAGCTGCATGACCAACTTAAAAGACCCATAATCTGGGGGCTGGAGTGTGATGAGTATGGAGCGCTCAAATTCAAAAAAGGTTTTGACAATGCCAAATATATTCTTTGGTACCAATACACCACAAAACAGGAAGGGGATTCAGAAGATGATGCCAACTGGAAATCTGTAGATTTTACGATTCACTTCAATAAAGGTAAAATGTTTATTCAGGGGGAACGGAGTAAGGATTATAAGGAACTTAAGACTAAATAAATTAAATATAAACGCCTGACTATAAATAGTCAGGCGTTATGTTTTATGGAGTATCGATGAGATTTTTAATCTTCTCTACTTCCGTCATCAGCCATACGGACTAACTTGGGTGTAAATTTGGCTACCACATCTACCAAATCTTTCTGAGACTCCATAACTATATTGATGTCTTTGTAAGCCATAGGAGCTTCATCCAATCCGGCGCCAATTAAATTCACACCATGATCTTTCAGTACCGCTTTCATTTCGGCATGAGTAATGGTTTTTTCTGCCTGAGTACGACTCATCTGACGACCGGCGCCGTGTGAAGCAGAGTTAATGGCCTGCGCTTCTCCTTTACCTCTTACCAGAAATCCCGGAGCGGTCATGCTTCCCGGAATGATACCCATCACTCCTTTTGCTGCAGGTGTTGCTCCTTTTCTGTGAACGATTACTTCTTCACCATTCCAAAGTTCTTTCCATGCAAAATTGTGGTGGTTTTCAACTTTGGCTAACACTACTGCACCAAGGGCTTTCTCCATTTTTTTATGAATGATTTCATGACAGGCTGAGGCATAATCACCGGCTAAGTTCATGGCAATCCAATATTCCTGTCCTAAATCGGTTGACATATCCAAATAAGCGAGATTTCGCGCCACTTCAGGAAGTTTACAAACCTCTTTTGCTATTTTGGTGTAATGTCCGGCTATGGTAGCTCCTAATCCTCTTGATCCTGAATGGGTCAACAAAGCAACGTATTTTCCTTTCGGAATATTAAGTTCGGCATCAGCTTCGGAAAATTCCATGATACCAAATTCCACGAAGTGATTTCCTCCTCCTGACGTTCCTAACTGTGACCATGCTTTATCTTTGAGGTTTTTGATAAAAGAATGCTCATCAAATATAGGGTTTTCAAGAATTTCGTGATCAGATTTGTATTGTCCCAGAAATCCCTGTCCGGCTCCAAATTTAGTGTGGGCAATCAATTCTCTTTTAAACTTGCTTTCATTTTCGAAATAAAAATCTTCAGAAATATCATAAACGGATAACGCCATTCTGCATCCAATATCAACCCCTACTCCATAAGGGATAATAGCATTTTTTGTTGCTAAAACACCACCTATCGGCAAACCATAACCCTGGTGGGCATCGGGCATCAAAGCCCCTCCTACGGTTACCGGCAACTTCATTGCAACTTCCATTTGCTTTTTGGCTCCTTCTTCAATATGGTCTAATCCATAAGCGGAATACTTTGGGGGATTTGGATTTAATAGTATAAAATCTTCCGGTTTTTCATTTGCCTTTTCTATTAGAGCGGTTGCTAATGATCCAAATAGAGCATCTTCTAAATAAAGTTCCGGTGATGCCAGTACTTTGCCATAGGCTTCCATCATTTTTTCTCTTGTGAAACCGTTTCGTTTTCTGTTTGCCTTTAAGGCTACTCCTATCACATATCCTTCAGGATATCCTAAATTCAATAAATCGTTACCGTTAATTGGTGTTTCCATATATTTTCCTTTTGGGTGACCCGACTGGTTTCCGATGAACCAATCGGGTTACTGCTAATTGTAAAACAAATATTTCAATCTTACTACGCAATCATTTTGCGTAATTAAATAATTTTAAAAAAAAGAGGCAATAAGCATAAAGAGTCTGGATGACGATGTATCTCTTTATTACGGCACTCTGGTTTCAAGAGCAATGGTCGATAAGTGACTTTTAGGACTCGAACCTAATTAAACAGCCAACGAAGTAACACTTACCTACGGCATCTTATAACAAAAGAAGTAAAAAGCGATAAAAGTAACGGGGCGTGTCAGCGCCAGAGTCGAACTGGATAGCCTTGCTGGTTTTACAACTTCGCTATTCCTCCCCTAAAGAGACGAAGTAACTTTTATCTACGACATTCTTTTTATTTGAGTGGCAAAGTAGCTGAGTAGCTGAGTGGCAAAGTTTTTTAAGACTCCAATACTTTGAAATTTTGAAACTTTGAAATTTTGAAACTTTGAAACTTTGAAACTTTGAAACTCTAACAAAAGCTACTTTGTTTCCAACTACAATTCTATTCTATTGATATACTGTAACGCAGAGGACTTATCCTCAAGTGCATGCAAAACATCAAATACTTTATCCGACCATCCCGCTATGAGGTATACATCATTTTGCTGTATACTTAGAGGTGTCTTACCGTAACCTGCTAAATCAAACAAATACAATTTGGCATTTGGCACTATAGCTTTGTATCGGCTCCAGGAATTACTGAAGGTATTATCAGTTTGATTACTATTCCACATTTGAACATCAGTAAACAACATCACTTTATCTATGCTTTCCTTTCTTCGGATTAAGTCTTCCAATACCAAATAACCGTTTGTGGCATAACCAACTTCACCTTCCCGTCTGTAATATTCATTAACATTAGCCAATACGCTTCTTTTTGGCATATTGATTATCTTCCATTTGTCTCCAAACATACCACTTACGACATTTTTGCAACGGTTTTGCATGAGCATTCCCAACATCAAACCTATATCAAAAAGCAATACTTTACTTTTTGGCGAAACTGGTTGCTGCATTGATCCAGATACATCACAGGCTATAAGTACTGAAGTATTTATCTCAAAACCTCTTATATTTTGTGCACTGCATATTACTGCTGCTTCAAGAGCATCCAATACCATTGATGCATATTTTAAATTCAATTCTTTGATTTCCCGGTATGCTGCCAAAAATCGGAAAGGCAATTGCTTTGAATTAGCTACTGCATTTTCATTGGCCAAATAACTACATACTTTGACAATATGATTTGCAGACACCTCCGCTTCCAATATATTTCTGAGGTTACGCATTATTGCCATATAACCTACTTTGTTGCTATCAATCAATTCCTCCCATTTGAGAGCGAATGCTCTTCTCTTATCAGTTGTATTGGCAAAAGATGTTTGTCCTAATTGTGACAATTCCGTTTCCCAAGTGTATGGTACAGCTAAATTGTTAGCGGCTATTTTGTCAAATAACATTTGTTGTGTTTCATTTTTTGCTTTTGGGTGTACCAAAAACAAAGCATCTTTCAAACTCACTGCCGTACTTTTATTGTATTTAGCAAATTGGTATTCATCAAATTGATTGAAGGAATTTGCTAATCCTTTTTGTATTTGTTTAGACAAACGGTTCAATTTTTTAGTATCCTTACGCTCATTTGCCATTTGATAGAAGGCTAATAACTCCGTGATTTCATCAGCTCTCTGAATTACTTTAGTTATCATTTTGCTTACCAAAGCATCACCCGAATAGATTTTTGCCAACTCCACTACCAAAACTAAAGGTATAGAACGCATGTACATATTGTTACGTGCATACACCGCCAGCTTAGCCACGAAAACCGGATCACATTGCTTCATCAATTGACGAATACGATCTAAACGCTCCGTATCTTTTTCATAAAATGAAGTACTTAACCCTGTTGTAACAACAGCAGCATACAATTCGTATTCCGGAGTTAATTTAAATGCTACAGCATTTTCGTAATTTACTGTTCTCGTACTTTTTTTAGTTAAAAAATTAAATTTCATGGCTTTTGTTTTTAATTAAACAATCATTGTTACTCTTTGATGATACAAAGATGCATTGGGTACTACGCAATTATTTTGCGCAGTAAAAAAATTATTTTACATTTGGTTATAAACCCTATATAATTAAAGCAATGCCACAAAATAAAAACGCCTTAATCCGATATAAAACCATTGACAAATGTCTTCAGAATAATTACCGTCAATGGACTCTTGAAGATTTAATGGACGCTGTTTCAGATGCTTTATATGAGTATGAAGGAAGAGAAAATCCGGTGAGTAAAAGAACGATTCAGTTGGATATCCAAATGATGCGTAGTGAAAAATTGGGTTACAATGCACCTATTGTAGTATACGATAAGAAATATTACAAATACGAAGATGAAGAGTTTACCATCACTGATATTCCACTGACCGAAACCGACATCAACGTATTGACTGAAACCGTTTCGATGCTGAAGCAGTTTAAAGACTTTTCACTTTTTTCCGATGTATCCGATATATTGCAAAGACTTGAAGACAAAATTTATGCTGAAAAGTCAAATACGCATCCGGTAATTCATCTTGATAAGAATGAATCTTTAAAAGGACTTCATTTTCTTGACAGCCTGTATCAGGCTATTATTAAAAAAGTAGTTTTGAAAATTACCTACAAATCGTTTAAGTCGATCGAAGAAAACACTTTCCTGTTTCATCCTCTGATACTGAAGGAATTTAACAACAGATGGTTTCTAATTGGCAGAAGAAAACAGCGAGCTCCGATAAGTAATTTGGCATTGGATCGTATTGTTTCTGTCGATTATGATTTCCAAACGCCTTACATTGAAGGCTACTTTGATGCAGACAAATATTATAAGAGTGTTGTGGGTGTTACGGTAAATTCGGGACTGCAACCCAAAAAGGTTGAGCTTTGGATTGATACAATCAATGCGCCTTATGTTTTGACCAAACCATTACACAATTCGCAAAGACATATACGAACGAATGAAGATGGCAGTATCATAATTCATTTATTCTTAATAGAAAATTATGAACTGGAACGTTTACTATTAGGTTTTGGTGATGGCCTTGAAGTACTCAAACCTGAAAGACTGCGTAATAGTTTGGCTAAAAGACTAAAGCTTGCGCATGAAAAGTATGCCAATGATTCTGAAACTAAATAAAGCTAAACCAATAAACTAAAACTGCTCTCTGCGTACTTTTATTTACAAATACTTCCCTTTATAAAACAGCTATTGCAAAACCGTTGATTTTTTTATGTTTACAGAACAAAACAACTGCAATAAATATTCAACCAGTTAGCTACTTTATTCAATTTATTTTTTGCTGTTATCCCAAAATTATTTTGTTTTTATATTCGAAGTCCGGAAACTAATCGTATTCAATTTAAATAAAAAAATTCATTCAAAATTATATATTATTAACGGGTTTGGAATGAATCATTAGACCTATTTAGCTAAATTTGCTTTCTAACTAAATCAACTAATTGATATAGTTTTGCATTATTTTCTTTAAAACATATATATTGGAAACTAATCCAGCTAAAAAAGAGCGTAATAAAGATAACAGCAGGCAGAAGTTTTTGCTTGCAGTTGGTACTATTATGAAAACAAAAGGATATGCCGCTTTGAAAATCAACCACATAGCAGCAGAAGCTGGTCTGGATAAAAAACTTATTTACAAATATTTTGGTGGTAGAGAAGGTCTATTGAAAGAATATATCCAATATCATGATTTCTGGAGCAATGTTAAAGATGACAAAGTACCGGCAGTAGTTACAGATGGAGGGAAAGAATTCTGTAAAGCAATGCTACTAGAACAATTTCAATACCTCTCTAAAAATAAAGAACTTCAGAAAATACTTCTTTGGCGCTTATCAGAGGAACAAACCTATCTGAGAGAACTTACTGAGCTTCAGGAAAAAAATGGAGAAGTACTTTTTGGCCATATAACTGATCCCTATTTTAATAGTAATGCACAGGATTTTAGGGCAGTTGCCGCAATACTAGTATCAGGAATTTATTACTTAAATATGTATGCTGAATTAAATGGCAGTGTCTTTTGCGGTATTGATTTACAAAGCGAAAAAGGGCGGGAAAAAATCGAAGAAGCTTTGACTTTAATAGTAGATAACACTTTTTCAGCATTAAAAAACAAAAAATGATCCTGTAAATCATAAAGATTTAGATGATTATTTATAGTATCCGTGAATATTTTTACCATCTGCGATTTTGGGTAGTATCTCACTAACTGAGTAAGTAGAAAAAACAAGGTGGTCAATAGAGCTTTGATAATTGCATTTTGACTTTTGAAATTCCGATATAAAGTAAGTTATTTTTAAAATTTAATTGACGATTATTTCACCAATGCCTCGTCATAGGGTGTATGTACTAAGTTGTTGACTTTTAAGTAAATTGTATTTTGACTAAAATCCAAAAAAAGATGAAAACGCTTCAAAAAGTTATTTCCTAAAAGGTCATTATTTTCTTCAGTACTTTCTGTAATCGCAACATTTATGGGAATTCTAAAAAAACGGTATTTTTTCATTCGTACTTCATCTAATAAAACCTGATCATTTTCTATTTCGTGATTATCTGAACCTGTAGTAACTGAACTACCTATTTTAGTCATTTTACCTATTAGATTCCGCTTCCTTGCAAGTAAATTACTGATGATGATTGAACTATCACAACCCGTATCAAGTTCATACCAATCCGTATTTTTTTTCCCATTAACGACCAATGTTAAGGGTATGTAGAAGAGATTATTTATTTTCCTGCATTTCAATTTTATATATTCCTTCGGAATTTCGGGAAGTTTATCATGGATAATTATTTTCTTAATCCCATAATTGATGTTTACCACTTTGTTTTCAAAGAAAGGCCAACCAATGATACCGTCTTCAAAGTCGTCATCATAATCCAAAACGACTAACCTTTGATTGGTTATATTAGTTGTGCTGATTTTTATGGTATTCGCAGAAGAAGTTTCCACTTCATGAGTGCCACCGACACCGATGTTTTTATCTTTACCATCAATTTTACATATTGCTTTTTTATCTAGCACTGATTTTTTGATTGCATTTTCATCAGCTCCTGTATCAAACATAAAATTCAATTCCTCAGAGTTGTTGATACGTACTTTAATATAAATTTTATTGTTTTTACCGAGAATAAAAGGAATGGTGTCTTGGCCAAATAGAGAATTGGTCTGAAAGATCAAAAACAGGAAAATCAAGGTGATATTTTTCATGAATTAATTAATCGTTAAGGTTAAATTGTTATCAGGGGATTGGTCTGTGTTGGATGCGATTTTGGGTACTGTTAGCCAATAGTTTTTATTCATCACAAACTTAAAAGTGTATAATTTTCCTTTTTCAAATTGTGTTTTGGGCACTTCCAATTCAAATGTATTATTACCAATTGAAAGCATTTGATACTTTGTGGTATCAGGATTCCAATCGTTAAATGACCCTGCCACCGTTATACTTTTTATTGATTTCAAATCTAGTTTCCTATTGAACTGGTAAGTGAAAATAACCTGATCATGGGTTAACCGGTAACCATATTGCATTTTTTCAGTGGATTGAGTTTCCAAGTCTTCAACTAATCGTGTTGCGGTCTCATACAAATTGCCAAATGTGTTTTCCCCTGTAATATTGACAATAATACAGAGCCCGATATTCAATTCTGGATAAACAATAAATAGGGTGTTGGTACCGTAAGCGCCACCATGTTTATAACAATACTTACCATTTTCTGAGATTCCTATTTCATCCCAAAAATACCCTTTCCAAGTGGAATCATTATTTAAAATGTTACGTTGTGATTCGTGAACTATCTTATTTTTGGTATTCAATTCTAACTTCAAAAATTGGAGTAAATCGTTCATGGTTGAATTGCGATAGCCACAGGCTCCCCATAAGTTTGTGTAACTATTGGGCATCAATATACCATTGTTATTGTATCCGTTGGCTATAGAAGTATCAGTTTTTAAATTACGTTTAGTGGAATTCATTTTAGTTTTTAAAAAAAAATTCTCACTTAAAAGTAATTCGAAATTTTTGTGATATACTTTTTCTAAAATAAGTGCAGCTATTTCAAGACTCGTATTGCTGTAATTGTGTTTGTAACCAGGAACGGTATCTAATTGCATGGTTTTGAGGTCTTCCAAAAATTGCTGCTTACTGTAGCTTTCGTCAATCTTTTTTAAACGAAAAGAAGTGCTGTCATTGTTTATTTTTCTTATCTCACGAGTATCTGGGATTTCTCTGTCGAAAGCAGTTTTAAAAGAAATCAAATCTTTAATTCTTACTGGAATATTTTTATATTCTAGGTTTGGATAGGAGCCATGAAGATATTTTCTGATATCATCGTCCAGATTTATCTTCTTTTCCAAAACGGCTTTGGCCATTAAATATCCCGTCATCACTTTTGTGACTGAGGCAATTTCAAAAGAAGTTTCATTGGTTGCCTTGTTGCCTTTTCCTTTGTCAATTTCACCGTAGTGTTTTGTGTAGACTTTTCCGTCTTTAATTATTCCAACAGAAACTGAGCTTGCTCCAGATACATCTTTTAGTCTTTGCACATTTTCATCAATGAAAGTATAAACTTTCGTTTCGTGTCTTAGCTTATCTTGTGAAAAAGTATATAGAGAGGTCGTGATACAAAAAAGTGTGAAAAAAAATCTCATGAATTAGGTAGATTTAAATTACTACATTATTTAGTTTTTTTTGGTCTGTTAGCATTAGAGGTTTGTTGTTTAATCCATTGCATTGCAATCTCGAAAGGCTTTTTATCACTGTAAAAAAAGGTATTGTGACCCAAGTTAGGAAACAAAGTGTATTCGAAAGGTTTGCCATTTGCTTTAAATGCGTTTAAGTCTTCAATACAAAGCTTCACAGGCATTTGTATATCTTTTTCGCCATAGAGCCACAATCCTGGTATAGAAAGTTGGTGCAATGAAACTTTAGGATCAGTGGGTTCAAATTGATAGCGGTCAGCATCATTTTTGACATGCTCACGTGCCTCTGTTTCGGTATGATTGTTCCAAAAATTATTATCACCATTAGTATAGAATTGAAATCGTAGTTGTTCTAATGTAGTTATAGTTGGACAACTGAATAATACCATAAACCGCACAAGCGGATTTTGATTGGCCGCTAAAGGAATAATCCAACCTGCTTGACTGCCGCCAATGAGTCCGATAGGGATGTTTTTTATTTTTTTGTGTAACGCAGTAACCGCGGCACTGGCATCGTTGGCCAGTAGATTTAAATTGGTCGTATCGATATTGTTGGTTCCTACTTCCGGACCCGCATAAATACCGCCCGATGCTCCTACACCTCTTTTATCATAAGTGAAAACGGTAATCCCCTGCTTTGCCATTTCTGATGCAAACAGACCCATTCGGAGTTCTTGACCTGAACCGTGAACTATTACCAGTGCGGCATGGGATTGATTAGGACGATAAAGAGTTCCTGCAAGTAGTACCCCTTTACTTTTAAATGTTAGTTCTTCAGTTAGAAAGGACCGATTGTTGTGTTGTGCTTTTATGGGAGTAAATAAAGCTTGCAGTATCAAGATAATTAGAGTAAGTACTTTTGAAATTGGCATACGTGTTCGTTGGATTGATTATTTATTAAATCGTCTGCTGCTTTACATCTGCTGCTGTATACATGGGCTAAAATAAATCTATAAAGTTTCTTTGTAAGATAGAATTGTAGTTACCAGATTGTTGTTAATTAAATAAAATAGCAAACGCAAGCCCAGCAATAGTGTAAAACCACTACTGCATCGGTTATTTTAGATATTTAAATGTGTTTTCAAGTTTGAATTTCGGACTTCTTTTCAAAAAATCCATAAAAAATGCTGTATGAGTTCCTCCCATTAATATAAATATCCTATCGTCTTTAGTCATGGGAATTTGATTCAAATTGGAAAACATTACTAAATTTCGATGATAAAATTTAGATGCCGCATCTGCACCTTCCGATTTTCCTTTATTAGAAATATATAACAATAAATCTGCATTTATATTAATAAGGCTCTCCAAATATTGAGGATGGTTGTTAAGTTTAAATAAATCATAAAAGGGAATACCTTCTTCTGGATTTTTCTTATCGTTTTCATCCACCATTTTCCAATACTTACTAGTTGTGGTTTTATCAATAGGCTTTATTGTATCGCCTTGTATACTATAACTTTCTTTATAATCTATTCCGTAAATTTTAGTAGCTCCACTAAGTCTTCCCACTTCATAGGCTAATAACTCTCTTTCGTCAGGATTTATAAATTTTTTGTTTGGATTTTTTAAATAGTCTAAGTAGTCAGCTTGCCGAATGCTATCTTTTTCAGGCAATGCTTCAATTACAATAATTGTGGGTTTAAATTCCGCCAAAAGTTTGGCTACTCTATTGATTTCTTTTCGATTTTTTTTATCATTTTCATCGAATTCAGTCTTCATTGCATCAGAAGTCTCTCCCATATGAAATGTCGCCACATTTAGAACAGGTAGAGCATCATCAAATTTGGTTTTGTAAATGTTTTTTTGTTCGTAAGACGCATTTTGTGCATGGGAACTTAATGTTGCTACTAAAAATAAAAAAATAATAAGTCTTTTTATTTTTATGCTATTTTGTTTTTTAATAGTAGTTAACATAATTAAGCAGTTTATTGAAATCGAAGAACCCAAAAAAATTTTAGTTATAATAATTAATCTGATTTTAAAATGTAGGAGTTTTTAAATTGAGAATTTATTTAACTCAAGTAAAAATCCCAAACTCCAAAATGATGAAATTTGGGATTTTGTCCATTAATGAATGATGATTTATTTTTTAATAATTTTTGCGGTTTTAGTTTCATTGCCACTAGTCACTTTTACCAGATAATTGCCAGCAGGTAAATTTGTAATATTTATTGATGTTTCATGGTTGTTTACAGATTTTGATAAGACTTCCTGACCTAACAAATTGTAAATAGAAACTACAGCAATCTCATTATCAGAAGAAATACTTAAAATATCATTTACAGGATTTGGATATATTTTTAATTTATTTATTTCAAAATTTCCATCGGCTAAAGTTGTTGACGGGCAGTTAATAGCTGTGGGCACACTGCGCTGAGTGTAGGTTCCATCACCAAGTTGACCTAAATTATTGCGTCCCCAAACGTACAGCGTTCCATCGGTTTTAATGGCTGATGTTGTTGAAACTCCAGCATCAATGGTTAACCAATCAGTAGCTGAACCAATTTGCACCGGAACAGAGGAACTAGTTGTATTACCATTACCCAATTGTGAATAATTGTTTAAACCCCAAGCCCAAATAGTGCCATTATTTTTTTTACCCACTGCATGTCCACCACCTACGCCAATATGTTGCCAATTAGTCGCAGTACCAATTTGTACAGGTGTAGTCCTATTGGTAGTAGTTCCGTCACCCAATTGACTGTATTGGTTGTCACCCCAAGCCCAAAGAGTACCATCGGTCTTAATGGCAAATGAACTACCATTACCAGCATATACCTTTAACCAGTTAGTGGCAGTGCCAATTTGAACAGGGGAATCACTATTGCTTAAATTACCCGTTCCCAACTGTCCTTTGTTATTGTATCCCCAAGCCCAAAGCGTACCGTTTGATTTAATTGCTAATGTAAAATCATAACCAGCAGAAACAGAAATCCAAGTGTCAGTTCCTAATTGCGTTGGCTCAAAGTAATTAGTGCTAGTTGATAATCCGAGTTGTCCATATCCATTCGAACCCCAAGTCCAAAGGGTCCCATTGGTTTTTATTGCTGCAGTATGACCTGTACCAGCAGAGACGGATTGCCAATTATTACTTGTTCCAATCTGGATGGGCGACAAAACAGCACTTCCTGAAGTCGAATTAATATTCCCTATATTTTGTCCCCAACCCCAAAGCGATCCATCATTTTTAATAGCTATACCTGTAAAAGCGGTTTGAGAAACACTTTGCCAAAGATTGGCATTGCCAATTTGTACCGGATAATTTCGGCTAGTGTTGGCTCCATCACCTATTGAACCATTTACACTAGAACCCCAAGCCCATAATGAGCCATCCGATTTGATAGCTGTAGCACCCAAAGCAGCACAACTAAGTTCAGCGAAACAAGTTGCAGTTGCAGCAACTGTTGTAAACGAACCACCCGAAGCCCAATTGGATTGAGTCTGTCCACAATTTGATTTTACCCAAAAATAATAAGTAGTATTTGGTGTTAAATTATTTAGAGTTGCAAAGGTATTTGATGTAGTTCCTGTAATTGCATTTGCAGAAAAAGGATCATTAACGGTACTATAACAATAAACATAACCGTTACCTGGTGCAGGCGTTGGTATTGCCCAACCAATATTTATTGATGTCGAAGTAACACCATCAGTGAATAACTGCGTAGGCACACTACAACCCGAAGCAGCTGCTGTTGTAAACGAACCACCCGAAGCCCAATTGGATTGAGTCTGTCCACAATTTGATTTTACCCAAAAATAATAAGTAGTATTTGGTGATAAATTATTTAGAGTTGCAAAAGTATCTGTAGTAGTTCCAGTAATTGCATTTGCAGAAAACGGATCGTTTACTGTACTATAACAATATACATAGCCATTGCTTGGTGTAGGTGTTGCTTCTACCCATGCAATATTATTAGTTGTCGACGTTAAACCATCATAAAATAATTGTGTTGGGGCATTGCAACTAGTTGTAGAAGGTGTGGTAAACAAACCTCCAGAAGCCCAATTGGATTGAGTCTGTCCACAATTAGATTTTACCCAAAAATAATAAGTAGTATTTGGAGATAAATTATTTAAAGTTGCAAAGGTATTTGTTGTAGTTCCTGTAATTGTATTCACTGAAAACGGATCGTTTACTGTACTATAACCATAAACATAACCATTACTTGGCGCAGGATTTGGTGCTGACCATGCAATATTATTAGTTGTAGATGTTAAACCATCATAAAATAATTGTGTTGGGGCATTGCAGCTTGTTATTGTAGCACAAGTAATAGATTTCACTCTGTTTGTGTTTTGAGTTCCACAACTGGAATTAGTATTCAAATGATATCGTATTACTCCAGAAGTTGTACCTGATAGCCATGTTAAAGGGGTTAAACCATTTGCTAAAATTGCTGTCCCTGCACTATTGGTAATAGTTATAAAGTCAGAAGCATTTGAACTACTAAAAGTATATTGCTTGTTTGATAATATATTTACATTTGAATATTCTCCTGCATAAGCATCTGCAACAATCTGTTCAGTACTTCCTGTACAAGAAGGTGTAAAAGTTGCATTAGGATATAATCCGTAAATTGCACCGTTACAAGTTAATGCAGGTGGCGTAGTAAAACTACCTCCAGAAATCCATGCTCCAGTTGTAGCTCCACAGTTAGAGCGTATCCAATAGTAATAGGTAGTACCTGCAGTAACATTTATTAATATTGAAGTAGATAAATTAGTTGTACTAAATAATGTTGGAGTAGAATTCGCATTAGGAGCACTATTGGTTGTAACGATATAAATATCATAATTTGAAGATGGTACTGGTGATGCAGCAGTCCAAGTCATTTTACAAGAATTGGATGTTATATTTGTTACAGCCAAATTTGAAGGTGCAACACAGTTTGATGCATCAGCACATCGAATATAGCGAGACCTTTCCACTTGTTCGCTACCACAAGAAGCATTGGAATGAAGGTAATAGCGGATTACTCCTGTAGTAGTACCCGAATCCCATATTACTGGCTGTATGCCATTTGCATAAATGATCGTTCCGTTTGCATTAGTAATTGTAATATAATCTGTTGTTACAGAGCTTGAGAACGAATATTGTTTATTTGCAAGTACATTAACATTGCAGTATTCGCCTCCCCAACTTTGGCTAGTTATTGTTTCATAGTTTCCGCTGCAAGCAGCAGTAAAAGTACTACTTGGGAATAATCCATTCGTTGCTGAAGTACATTGAGCAACAGCATTGGGAATGAAGTACAAAAATGCCAATAGGCAGAATAAAGTAATTGTTTTTTTCATAGTTTTTGATCTTTAAAGTTCCTTTTTATTTTTATTCCAAAATATTGTATGTAAAGTGCCAATAATTGACGGTAAAGTCGAAATCATTGTAGTTCCAATTTCTAAACCGCAACTAAAAAAGCAGTTACTGATGCAATTAATGCTCCTATCATTCGTCCCAAATAACATATCAACCAAGCATTACTATTACAACCCGAAAATTTTGAAAGTGATGATGTGCTTAAAAGAACTATTTTCAATTTTTTTTATCGTTAATTAGTTAAGAAAAATCCATTTTTGTAATGGATTTCATTGTTTTTTAGCAATTATCTATTATCATTTAAGATTACTTTATGATGAATTTAAGATGCAATCCTGAATTAGACTGAACAATATAAATCCCTGTCTTTATATTACTAACATCGATTTTATTAGTACCAGACTCTATAAGTTGATGCAATAAAGCTTTACCCGTTATGTCGAAAATAGAAACTTCCATTTGAATTTTAGACTCAACAAATAAAATATCCGAAACGGGGTTGGGATATATTGAAAAATTTTTAATTTCAAATGTATCAGTAGCTAAATTACTTACCATAACACAATTCGAAGTTTTAGAACAACCATTTTGCGTTACAATTACAGCATATGAACCATTTTCTACTGCTGTAAATGAATTACTAGTAGCTCCATTTATTGGCTGATTCCCGGAGCAGTTAATCCATTGATAGGTTGCATTGGTCGCAGCTGCGTTTATAACATTACCTTGTTGTGTAATTAAAGTATTTACTTGATTTACTGTTACACTCATCGTAATTGTCGTAGCACAGCCTGATGGCGTAAAAGTGTAAGTTGTAGTTGCTGTATTATTTACAGCAGGATTCCAACTACCCACTATCCCATTATTAGAAGTTGTCGGAAGCGTGATACTTTCTCCTGAGCATATAGCTGGAATTTGGTCAAACACTGGCGTGATAGGAACTGTAACGGTTACCTGAATAGTGTTGCTGGTTACGGTTGCTATTGACGCACAGGTTGCACTGCTGATCATTACAACTGAGATATTATCATTATTATTAAGGTTAGTAGCACTATACGTAGGGCTATTTGTCCCGACATTTAACCCATTACGCTTCCACTGATATTGCGGAATTGCACCTCCATTGACTGGGGTGGCTGTAAATGTTATCTCGCTTCCGGCACATATCTGAGTATCAGAGGCTGATATGGTAACTGTGGCAGTGCATGGTTGTGTTACTCCATAAACACAGATGTAGAATGAAGATGTGCTGTAGAATCCATCGGCATTTAACACACGTATGTAATATTGCTGACCCGGAATAAAAGTACTGTTCATGTAGCTTTCTGTTTGGTCAATACCATTCGTATTGACACAAGCTATTACTGTTCCATTACAACCTCCCTGCAATATCTGAAAAGCCTGATTTGCACCTGAAGTAGAACTCATAGAAATAGTCATAGTTGCATCAGTTGCCGTAAACTTATACCAAACATCCTGAACGGCATCGGTAGCACAACCTACAGCACCTCCGTCTTTTAATGACCCACTAAAGCTTCCAGCCGTATATGAACAACTTGTGTTTGGAGTTAATACTACAGCATTTGCACATAAATCATTTATTGGGGCTGGGTATTTTATAACACAGATATTAAAGGTAGAATTGCTGTAAAACCCACCGGCATTTAACACACGTATATAATATTCCTGACCGGGAACAAAGATAACATCCATATAGTTTTCTGTTTGATCTATACCATACGCATTGACACAGGCTATTACCGTTCCATTACAACCTCCCTGTAATATCTGAAAAGCCTGATTTGCACCTGAAGTATAGCCCACAGAAATCCCCATTGTTGCGTCTGTTGCCGTAAACTTGTACCAAACATCCTGAACGGCATCGGTAGCACAGCCAACATTGCCTCCGTCTCTTAATGCTCCATTGAAGGTACCAGTGGTATATGAATAAGTTATATTTGGAGTAAGCTCTATAGCATCTGCACATAAGTCATTTGCAGGAGCTATTAAACAATTGGAGCTCTTTGCAACCATCAAAATAGAAAAGAGATTAAAGATTAAAATACATAGTTTTTTCATTCCCCTTGTTATTTACAGTTGATTATATAAAAAAATAGAGGCAACAAATATATAAAAAAAGTCACCGACAAGTGACTTTGTAAATTAATTTTTAATTACATCAACTATTTATGCTATTTTTTATTACACAACCTTCTCCGGAGTAACTAACTCATGTAGGAAGTTAGCAAAAGAAATTATTAAAACTTATCAATTATTCATTATAAGTTCAATTGACCATCACTTTAAATCGGAAAAAGTGATCCTATAACCGAAATTTATAATTAACGCAATTTTTGATTTTTTTAAAGTTAATAATTGGCTATGAGTGTTAAAAAATGCAAATAATAGAGTTTTTAAGCATTTCAACGTTTTTATTTGCTTTAGTTAATTTTATTTTAAAATTCATTTGTGAAAATGTAAAAGTTTATTTACGTTTGAATTAATAACATTCAAAAAAGTTCATTAAGACAAATGCCACCTTCAGGTCTTAATGAAATTAAATATAGTTTTCAAAAGTCTCAACATTGTTTAACAATTAAACCCCTTTTACATACAAATGGGAAATACACTATTTATGATATAAACCTAAAAAAGAGAAAGCCACTACAGGATGTAATGGCTCTCACAGTTAAAAAACAATCT
>CAMFLD010000011.1 GCA_945957245.1 uncultured Flavobacterium sp.
AGTTTCCCCTGTTATTTCCTCCCAGTCCTTTTTGGTAAAGGAAAGTAGTTCGGGATTTGGGTTAAATAATGGTTCTTTATGTGGTTTTGAAAAACGGTTCCAAGGGCAGACATCCTGACAAACATCACAGCCAAACATCCAGTCATCTAATTTACCTTTCATTTCCAAAGGAATATTTTCCTTAAGCTCAATGGTAAAATAGGAAATACACTTACTACCGTCAACGACATACGGAGCTACAATAGCTTCTGTTGGGCAGGCATCCAGACAGGCGGTACAGGTTCCGCAATGGTCAGTCGTAGTATGGTCGTATTCTAAATCTAAATCCACTATTAATTCTGCTATAAAGTAAAAAGAACCGACCTGTTGGGTGAGCAGGTTGCTGTTTTTACCTATCCAACCCAATCCGCTTTTAGCAGCCCAGGCTTTGTCGAGAACAGGTGCGGAATCAACAAAAGCACGTCCTGAAACTTCCCCAATTTCGGTTTGCATAGTATGGAGAAGTTCCTTTAGCTTCTCCTTAATTACATAATGATAATCCTGACCGTAGGCATATTTTGAAATCTTATAGCTTTCCTCATTTTGTTTTTCCGAAGGATAATAATTGAGCAATAATGAAATTACACTTTTGGCATCATCAACCAGTAACGTTGGATTAAGTCGTTTATCAAAATGATTTTCCATGTATTTCATTTCGCCATGAAAATTTTGATTCAGCCACTTTTCAAGTCTTGGCGCTTCTTCTTCCAGAAAACCTGCTTTTGATATCCCACAGGATAAAAATCCAAGACGTTTGGCTTCGGATTTAATGATTGATGTGTGCTGACGGATGCTGGAAGTCTTCATTAACAATAGTTATCTAAAATATTTGGACTTATTTTATTTTTGATTTTAATGCTAAAGTCATATTCATTAGTTCAAATGACTTTTGGTATAACTCGCTAAACTTTTCTTCTGAAATGTAATTTCTTTTCTGAGCTTTGTATAAACAAGTAACAACTTCAGCAATCGAACGCACAGCATAGCCTAAAAATCTATTAAATTCAGGATTAGATTGAACTATTGAACCTTCTGAAATATTTAAAGCAATGGAATCTGCAGCTCTCAATATCTGAGAAGATAAATTATAAACTTCTTTTTTAGGAAATGTTTCAGAAAGCAAATTAATCTCTTCTCCTAAATCCATTGCTTTTTGCCAAACCGATAACTTCTCAAACTTAAAACTCATACTAAAATTACATTCTTATTGTTAACCCGACATCCATCATCAAACATCCCTCTTATTAAAAGTTAAAGTTGCCCCTACAGGTTTTAGAGTAACCAAAGGATTAAAATCGATATGTTTTTTATCTGAAGTAATTTGGTAATTCTTAACAAGATAAGACAACACCAAACCCATTTCATAAATGGCGAAACCAAGTCCGATACACATTCTTGGACCAGCTCCAAATGGATAAAAATACTGATTGGATATTTTTTTCTGCTCCCCAATAAATCTTTCCGGGTTGAATTCATCCGGTTTATTCCAGTATTTAGGATTGCGGTGCAATTCATAAAAGGAAACCCCTATTAATGTTTTGGCTTTGATAGTATAACCTAAAAAACTATCATCTTCTATATTCACTCGGTCAGTTATCCAAGCCGGAGGATAAAGGCGCATGGATTCATTGATCACCGCATTGATATAGCTCATTTTCTGAAGCTGCTCAACAACGTCATCAGTCTGTGATTCAATTTCCAATATTTCTGCCAAAACCTTTTGCTGAATTTCCGGATGATTGGCCAATAAATGTAATGTAAAAGTCAGGGCGTTGGCTGTGGTCTCATGACCGGCTATAAATAAAATTTTGATTTCATCTATCAGCTGTTGGGTTGACATTCCTTCGCCTGTATCTTCGTATCGGGTTTCGAGCAGCATATCTAATAGGTCATTATGCTTTTCTCCTGATTTCATCCTTTCTTCTATCAACTCTCTGATGATAGCATCCGTCTCTAATGCCATTTTTTTGTGCTTTGCTATTTGTCCGCTTAACTTATACCAAATAGCTTTATAAGGGAGCCTTATTTCTTTGATGAGGAAATCTTGCACATCATGAATAATTATCCTCAGACGGTTCATTTCATCCTCTATGGAACCAATATGAAACAATGATTTCGCAACTACATTAAAAGCAATGTCATTCATTATTGGAAAAGAAGCCACTTCTTTGTTTTCAGGCAAATTTTTTAGTTCAGCTAATATTGTTTGCTGCATATTGTTCACCAACTGATTCATCTTTTGTTTGTGAAAGGCAGGCTGAATTAATCGGCGTTGTTTTAGCCAAAAATCTCCATTTACAGTTAACAATCCATGTCCGAGATATTTAGAGATGAACTTTGTCTGAAGTTCCGATTTGTGAAAGTTCTTTTGATTTTTCTGCAGAATGTATTCGGCTACATCATTATCCCGTGAAAGGATAACATGTCTTGAGCCGCCAATTTTTAAAGAAATAGTATCTCCAAACTGGTCGAAATACTTTTTGTGGAAAGGAATGGGGTTCTTGCGAAAACTTTCAGCATTTAATAAGAATCTAAATATCGAAAGCTGTTTCGGATAATTGTATTTCTTATTTCCTGACTTACTCATTTTTTAAAAAAGTCCTCCCTGAATATTAGTTCTAATTTTACCTAAATGTTTGTATGCTTTTTCGGTTACCTCTCTTCCTCTTGGCGTCCTGATAATAAAACCTTCCTGGATGAGAAATGGCTCATATACTTCTTCTATGGTTTCACCACTCTCTGAAACGGCAGTAGCTAAGGTAGACAAACCGACAGGCCCTCCTTTGAACTTATCGATAATAGTATTCAGGATTTTATTGTCCATTTCATCCAATCCATGAGCATCCACATGCAATGCTTTTAATGAAAACTTAGCTATTTCAATATCGATTTTACCATTCCCTTTTATTTGGGCAAAGTCTCTCACCCTGCGTAACAAAGCGTTTGCAATACGAGGTGTCCCTCTGCTCCTTCCCGCTATTTCGATTGCCGCTTCCATTGTGATTGGCATTTTTAAGATACTAGAGCTACGCTGAACTATCGTAGTCAAAAGTTCTGTATTATAATACTGTAAGCGGCTTTGTATACCAAAACGAGCCCGCATTGGTGCCGTAAGCAAACCTGAACGGGTTGTAGCCCCAACCAATGTAAATGGATTTAAGGATATTTGAACCGAACGTGCATTAGGACCGGATTCAATCATAATATCAATCTTAAAATCTTCCATTGCCGAATAAAGATATTCTTCAACTACAGGGCTTAAACGGTGAATTTCATCTATAAACAAAACATCCCTTTCTTCAAGATTTGTAAGCAACCCCGCCAAATCACCTGGTTTATCCAAAACTGGTCCAGATGTGATTTTAATTCCGACTCCTAATTCATTGGCCAAAATATTAGCTAATGTTGTTTTTCCCAATCCGGGAGGTCCGTGGAAGAGGGTATGATCTAATGCCTCATTCCTAAGGTTGGCTGCTTCAACAAAAACTTTCAAATTTTCAAGCACCTGATCCTGTCCTGTAAAATCATCAAAAGATAAGGGTCTCAATCTTTTCTCAAGATCAAGTTCTTCGGGATTATAATTGGAGTTGGTGGGATTGAGATTTTCGTTCATAGTACAAATATAACAAAGAAGTAGGCAAATAAAAATGCCTTTCCGAAGAAAGGCATTTGTTATATTTTTAATGATTAGTGGTGCAATTGTTCTTCACCTGGCTTCATTGGAACGTTTTGAGGAACAAAGTCTTCATCCCATCCCGGTTTACTGTAATCGTAAGCCCATCTGTGAACGTGTGGAATTTCTCCAGGCCAGTTTCCGTGGATGTGTTCGATTGGAGCTGTCCATTCCAAAGTATTCGATCTCCATGGGTTTTGAACGGTTTTCTTACCGTAGAAAATACTACTGAAGAAGTTATATAAGAATACCAACTGGAACGCACCTCCTACTAAAGCAAACGTAGTGATGATAACGTTTACATTTTGTAGGTCGTCAAACAATGGAAAGTTCGTGTTTGTATAATATCTTCTTGGTAGACCAGCCATTCCGATGAAGTGCATTGGGAAGAATACACCATAAGCACAAACAGCTGTTACCCAGAAGTGGATATAACCTAAGTTTTTGTTCAACATTCTTCCGAACATTCTTGGGAACCAGTGGTAGATTCCGGCAAACATTCCGTAAAGAGCAGAAATACCCATTACTAAGTGGAAGTGTGCTACTACGAAATAAGTATCATGAACGTTAATATCCAAAGTACTGTCTCCTAAAATCAATCCTGTAAGACCTCCTGTGATAAAGGTAGAAACCAATCCGATTGAGAACAACATAGCAGGGTTGAATTGAAGATTACCTTTCCATAAAGTGGTAATGTAGTTGAATGCTTTTACTGCTGAAGGAATTGCAATCAACAATGTGGTAAAGGTAAACACCGAACCAAGGAATGGATTCATTCCTGAAAGGAACATGTGGTGACCCCAAACGATTGTTGAAAGGAACGCAATGGCTATGATTGACATAATCATCGCTCTGTAACCAAAGATAGGTTTACGTGAGTTTGTTGCAATAATTTCTGAAGTAATACCTAAAGCCGGTAACAATACAATATATACCTCAGGGTGTCCTAAGAACCAGAATAAGTGTTCGAACAATACCGGTGAACCACCTTGGTAGTGTAAAACTTCGCCTGCAATATAGATATCCGACAAGAAGAACGATGTTCCGAAACTTCTGTCCATAATCAACATCAAAGCGGCAGAAAGTAATACCGGGAAGGAAATAACACCAATAATAGCAGTAATAAAGAATGCCCAGATCGTAAGTGGCAATCTTGTCATAGACATTCCTTTAGTTCTTAAATTGATTACCGTAACAATATAGTTTAGTGAACCTAATAATGATGATGCAATGAAAATAGCCATAGATACCAACCATAAAGTCATACCTGTTCCAGAACCGGAAATTGCCTGAGGTAAAGCACTCAAAGGAGGATAGATAGTCCATCCTGCTGAAGCTGGTCCGGATTCAACGAATAATGAACAAACCATCACAACGCTGGAAGTAAAGAACAACCAGTAAGATATCATATTCAAAAGACCTGAAGCCATATCACGGGCTCCAATCTGAAGCGGAATCAATAAGTTACTGAAAGTACCGCTTAGGGCTGCCGTCAATACAAAGAATACCATGATGGTACCATGGATTGTCACTAAAGACAAATACGTCTCATTAGTCATAACTCCGCCTGGTGCCATTTTCTCACCAAGAAAGAAACTAAATATTTTGAAAGACTCTTCTGGCCAGGCTAACTGCATCCTGAAAAGCATTGACATTCCAACACCAATAATACCCATTACGATACCAGTAAGTAAATACTGTTTCGCAATCATCTTATGATCAATACTAAAGATATATTTAGTGATGAATGTATCTTTATGGTGGTGTTCGTGTTCGTCGTGACCGTGATCGTGATTGTGAGCTTCTGCTGACATATTAGGTAAACTTTTTAAATTTTATAATTATTTCATTTCTGCTTTAGCAACTAACGTAGTGTCTTTGCTTTTGGTAGAACTTGAATCTTTACTTGCTGGAGCTTCTGCAGCTTTAGCTTCTGCAGCAGCATTTTTAACTGCCTGAACAATTGTTTTCGGAGCATTCTCCTTCAACCAAGCGGCATATTCTTCCGGAGTATCTACTACAATCTTCATTTGCATGTTGTAATGTGATGCCCCACAAATCTTATTGCATAAAAGCAAATAATCAAATGTATATGGTTCAAGAGCTTGTTCTCCTTTTGCAACTAAAGCAGCACTTTTCTTAGCTCTGATTTCATTGATTTTAGCTACTTTTTCAACCATTGCCGGTTTTTCTCTCATCTCAGCAGTAGTAAGCGTAGGGATGAATGAGAATTTAGTTACCATACCCGGAACACAGTTCATCTGAGCTCTAAAATGTGGCATGTAAGCTGAGTGCAATACGTCTTGAGAACGCATTTTGAAAATAATTCTTTTTCCTTTAGGGATATGTAATTCCGTAGAAGTGAAATCGTCTTGTGCATTAGGATCTGACAAATCAACACCTAAGTTGTTTACTCCTTCAATATATCGAACGTTAGCTTTTCCAAGTACGTCATCGGCACCAGAATATCTGGCTTCCCATTTGAATTGCTGAGCATATAACTCGATAACTATTGCATCCTTATTCTCTTTATCTTTTTCATCCACGAACATAATATTTGTCCATGCATACAATCCATAAAGGATTAGCACTGCCAAAACAATAGCAGGTATAATACTCCAGATGAATTCCAGTTTGTTACTATCAGCAAAATAAAGGGCTTTTTGACCTTGTTTTCCTCTGTATTTAAATGCGAAATAGTGCAATAAAGCCTGAGTAATGGTCTGAACAACAAAGATAAGAACAAGTGTAATTACCATTAAGTTGTCAATTTCAGGTCCATGGGCTGAGGCAGAATCTCCGATTAGTGGAAAATGCCCGTAGTTTAAAAGACAATAAATTGTTGTTATATAAATGAATACGAGAAAGCCAAACATTAAATAACCGTTAAGCTTATTATCATTATCATCAGCTACTTGTGTATTGTTAACATTTCTGCCTACCTGAGTCAGGTCAAAAATCTTAGTTAACTGCCACAAGGCAACTGCCAATAAAACTACAACTATAAGTACCAAAAGAGTTGTCATTTGTAATTTACTTTAAAAATATTAATAATGAAAATGTTTGCTTTCTTCGATAAATGGATTACGTTTTGGCACAAGCGGTGCTTTTGTCAAGGCACTAAATACAACAAAGATGAATAATCCTAAGAAGAATAATAATGATGAAATTTCAGGAACTCCAATAAACCATCTGTTTCCTACTGTTCCAGGCATAATCATATTGAAGAAATCAACATAATGACCTACAAGTATGAAGATTCCACCCATAACAATAATCCAGGCAATACGTTTGAAATCGGTATTGATTAGAAGCAGTATTGGGAAAATGAAATTCATTGCAAATGCACCCCAGAAAGTGATAGTATAGTCGTTAATTCTTGTAACGAAATAAGTAACCTCCTCAGGAATGTTAGCGTACCAAATCAGCATAAATTGAGAGAACCATAGGTAAGTCCAGAATACACTGATACCAAACATGAATTTTGATAAGTCGTGAATATGGCTTGAATTTACGTTTTCTAAATATCCTTTTGATTTCAAATATAATGTCACCATTTGGATTGCCGTAATTCCACTCACAAAGAAACTTGCAAATACATACCATCCGAAAAGTGTACTGAACCAGTGAGAATCAACAGACATAATCCAGTCCCATGACATAATAGATTCTGAAACGATAAAGAAAACAAGGAATGCCGCTGACATTTTAAAATTCTTTTTGTAGTAAGCATTATCATTGGCTTCATCCTGCGCCAAACAGTTTTTCCTTGAAAAGTGTCTGTATAGATTCCAAACTGTCAAGAATGTAATAGCTCTTAAAATCCAGAATGGGAAGTTTAAGTAACCTGATTTACCAGCTATAATTTCATCATAATTAGGATTACCTTTCACAGTAATACCATCAGCCATCCAGGTAAACATATTATTATGATTCCAATGGAATGCTGCAGCTAATAAAAGAACAAAGAATATTATAGAGCCTGGTAGCAAATATGAAGTAACTCCCTGCATTACTCTGAATAATACCGGTGACCATCCTGCCTGCGCAACTTGTTGGATTGCATAGAAAGCCAAAGCTCCCATAGTCAACAACATAAAAAAGATACAAGCAACATATAATGCAGACCAAGGTTTATTTTGCAATTGATGTAAAACATGTTCAGGATCATGGGCTTCATGTGCCTCAGTTTTATTTTCAGCATGTTCTGCTACTTTTTCAGTATGTGCTACCGCTGCTACAGCAGGTGCTACAGTGTCTTTAGCAATTGAATCGTGAGCAATTGTTTCTACAGCTTCTGGTTTAGTAACAGTAGTATTAGCTGCTGACTCAGATTTAGTATCTTCGTTAGCTTCAGGCTTTACTGCCTCATGAGTTGCAGCAGCGGCCTCATGCCCGCCTTCTTCATGAGCTTTTTCTTCTTCCAGAATCTTCTCAACATCCTGAATATTTTTTGGTGCAGTTAAAAAACCATAACCAATCCCTAGGATACCAACAAGCATCAGGACGATAGAAAAGGTTTTTAATTTACTTGAAAATGTATACATATCTATAACAATCTGTTTGTTCTACAATTATAATTTGCTTTTAAGATCAAGAACATAAGCCGCAATCATCCAACGTTCTTTTTGACTCAATTGATTTGCATAAGAACCCATTGAATTTAATCCATAAGTCTCAACATGATAAATACTACCTACAGTGATTTGCCTATCTTTGTAATTTGGCACACCAAGGAATTTTTCCTGTTTAACCAATTTACCTTTACCATCTCCTGCTGTTCCGTGACAAATTGCACAATAAATATCAAATAATTCACCTGCTTTTTTCATATCAACAGCTGTAGAATCGAGTGGTGATTTTACAATAGTTTTTGAAAAATTATATCCTTCTGTAGTATTTGGAATTTCATAAGGAACAAAACCTCTTTTGATAGAACCTACCGGAGGAAGTTGACCTTCTTTACCTTTTTCTCCTGTTGGCGAATTGAAAGCATTAGACTCTGAATTGGTTTCATAGGCTACCGATTCATACATGTTTGGCATATATTGGTAGTTTGGTTGCCTATCATTTTTGCAAGATGATAAGGAAACAATGATACCCAATACCAATGCTGTTTTAAATAAACTTTTCATATCTATATTAATGCTTATCAATTACGTTAACTTCAACTGCTCCTGTTCCTTGGAAAAATTTAACTAATTCTGCTTCATCACCTTTTACAGCAACTTCCATAAGAAAGTGATCATCAGTAGTTCTTACATCAGGATTTTCAGCCTTTTTGAATGGCCATAATCTACTTCTCATATAGAAAGTAATAACCATTAAGTGCGCTGCATGGAAAACAGTCATCTCAAACATTACCGGAACGAAAGCCGGCATATTTTGCAGGTAGCTGAAACTTGGCTTTCCTCCAATATCCTGTGGCCAACCTCCATCTGGATTAATCATGATATTCCACATCATCCAAGTGGCAAAACACAACCCGTAGCATCCGTAGATGAAAGCGCAGATTGCTAATCTTGTTGGTGGAAGTCCCATAGCCTTATCCAATCCGTGAACAGGGAATGGTGTAAAAACTTCCTCTATGTGATAATGTGCTGCTTTGGTTTTGTGAACCGCATCCATTAATACATCATCATCATTATATAGTGCGTGTATAACTTTAGTACTACTCATTGTAATTCTTAGTGTTTATCTGAATGATTATGACCGTGTGCTTCTCTTTCTCTTTTGTAATTTTCACCTGAAGATTTCAAGATTGTCTTAACCTCTGCCTGAGCAATCACTGGGAATGTTCTTGCATAAAGAAGGAATAATACAAAGAAGAAACCAATAGTACCGATGAAGATTCCGATATCAATAAATGTTGGTTGGAACATAGTCCATGAAGACGGAAGGTAATCTCTGTGCAACGAAGTCACGATGATAACGAAACGCTCAAACCACATACCAATATTTACAACGATTGAGATAATGAAAGAGAACATGATACTTGTTCTTAATTTCTTGAACCACATGAACTGAGGCGAGAATACGTTACAAGTCATCATTGACCAGTAGGCCCACCAGTAAGGTCCAGTTGCTCTGTTCAAGAAGGCATATTGCTCAAATTCTACTCCTGAATACCAAGCAACAAACAACTCAGTAATATAAGCAACACCTACAATAGAACCTGTAATCATAATGATGATATTCATCAATTCAATATGCTGTATTGTGATGTAAGCTTCAAGGTTAGAAACTTTACGCATAATAATCAATAATGTATTTACCATCGCAAATCCTGAGAATACTGCTCCAGCAACAAAGTATGGAGGGAAGATGGTAGTATGCCAACCCGGAATAACTGAAGTGGCAAAGTCAAAGGATACGATTGTGTGTACAGAAAGTACAAGTGGTGTAGCTAAACCTGCCAATACAAGAGAAACCTCTTCGAAACGTTGCCAGTCTTTAGCTCTACCGCTCCATCCAAATGATAGGATAGAATATATTTTTTTTGTAAATGGTGTTACAGCACGGTCTCTTAACATGGCAAAATCCGGTAATAGTCCAGTCCACCAGAATACTAATGATACTGAAAGATAGGTGGAAATCGCAAACACGTCCCAAAGAAGCGGCGAGTTAAAGTTAACCCAAAGTGAACCAAATTGGTTTGGAATTGGAACTACCCAGTAAGCTAACCATGGTCGACCCATGTGAATGATCGGGAATAAACCTGCCTGAATTACCGAGAAAATGGTCATTGCCTCCGCAGAACGGTTAATTGCCATTCTCCATCTTTGACGGAATAATAATAGTACGGCAGAGATAAGTGTTCCGGCGTGTCCGATACCTACCCACCAAACGAAGTTAGTGATATCCCAAGCCCAACCTACTGTTTTATTTAATCCCCAAGATCCAATACCTGTAGAAATGGTATAAACTATACATCCTATTCCCCAAAGGAAAGCTGCTAATGCGATAGAAAATACAGTCCACCACTGTTTATTGGCTCTTCCTTCAACAGGAGCGGCTACATCTACTGTTACATCGTGATATGTTTTATCACCTATAACTAAAGGTTTTCTAATGGGTGCTTCGTAGTGAGACGACATAATCCTTTATTTCTTTATTAATTATTTTAACTACGTATTTCTTACTTTAACGTGATAGAACACATTTGGTTTTGTACCTACACTTTCTAATAAGTGGTACATTCTTTTATCTTCAGCCAGTTTTGCAACTTTGCTTTCTTTATTGTTAACATCACCAAACACCATTGCTCCACTTGAACAAGCTGCAGAACAAGCTGTTTCGAATTCGTCAACTCCAACTTCTCTACCTTCACGTTTTGCAGTAAGGATAGTTAATTGTGTTTTTTGGATACACATAGAGCATTTTTCCATAACTCCACGGGAACGAACGTTAACATCCGGATTAACAACCATACGACCTAAATCATCATTCATGTGGAAATCAAATTCGTCATTATTGTTATATAAGAACCAGTTGAAACGACGCACTTTATAAGGACAGTTATTTGCACAGTAACGAGTACCTACACATCTGTTGTATGCCATCATATTTTGACCCTGACGTCCATGTGATGTTGCCGCTACCGGACATACCGTTTCACAAGGGGCGTGGTTACAGTGCTGACACATTACCGGTTGGAAAGAAACCTGAGGGTTATCTGCCGCATGTTCCATTTGTCCAAATCCTCCTAATGAACCTTTTTCTCCGAACAATCCGTTGAATCCTTCTTTTTTCTCAATATCCTGAGCAAAAGTATCTTCTGAAGAGTAATATCTGTCAATACGCAGCCAGTGCATATCACGGCTTCTTCTAACTTCGGATTTACCAACTACAGGTACATTGTTTTCAGCGTGACAGGCAATAACACAAGCTCCACAACCTGTACAGGCATTTAAATCAATTGAAAGATTGAAATGGTGTCCTACTGAACGATCGAAAGGTTCCCATAAGTCAACTTTAGTAGCCTCTACTTCTTTGTGATCTAAAGACACCATCGGAACTGAGTTCCAAACTTCCGGTTCGTTATATTTTGCATTAAAAATAGTTAGAGTAGTTTCTTTAATAATATCACCTCTACCCATCAAAGTTTTTTGACCTTGTACACAGGCAAATTCATGTTCTCCGCTTCCGGCAACAATTGTTGCATTTTGTACATTATTAAAGCCTGCATAAAAAGCATAAGCATTAAGTCCTACCTGCATCTCTTCTTTTAAGCCAACTTTTTTACCGTATCCTAAAGCCATACCTAAGGTACCTTTAGCCTGACCCGGCTGAACGATTACAGGAACATTATCCAATTTTACGCCGTTCACAGTGATTGTAGCATAACTTCCATTAAGACCTCCGTTAGCGACAATTCTGTTTTCCAATCCTAATGATTTTGCATCAGCTTGCGAAACAGTTACATAGTTATCCCATGAAACTCTTGTAATTGGATCAGGGAATTCTTGTAGCCAAGGGTTATTTGCCTGTTGACCATCCCCTAAACCGGTTTTGGTGTATAATATTAATTCGTATCCTTTAGCTGGTGCTGATGACGCCAAAGCTGAAGCTGCGGCAGCAAAATTTGCCGAACCTCCACCTGCTACTCCACCTGTTACTCCAACAGCAACTCCGTCATGGACTGTTTGATTCCATGAAACACCATTGGTATAATTAGCTGAATTTGCTTTTAGGTAATCGTAAAACTCTCCGCTTATTCCATTCCAAGACATCAAAGCTTCCTGAAATTGTTTTGAACTAAATAATGGGCGAATTGTAGGCTGGGTTATAGCATAACTACCTTTTGTAAGCACTAAGTCATTCCAAGATTCTAAATAGTGAGGAGCTGGAACAGCTATATTTACAACAGAAGCTGTTTCATCTTCTCTCAATGAAAAAGCTACTGTTAAATCGGTTTTTTTCAAACCGCTAAGGAATTTAGCGCTATCTGCTAAAGTATATACCGGATTTACACCGCTCATAATCAAAGTATGAACATTTCCTGCATTCATATCAGCAAGTAACTGAGCTACTTTTTCATTAGATCCTTTTCTAATCTGACGGGTACCTGAAGTTGAAAATGCTTCACTAGCTAAAGCAGCATTGATAGCTAAAACGAGTAACTGGGCATTTTTATCCTGTATTCCACAAACCAAAACTCCTTTTGCTTTAGCATCACGCAGCTGTTGACCTGCTTTTGCAACTTCGACTTCATTTTCAATTTTTCCTGTAGGAATTGAAGAACCTGTTACAATATTATATATTTTAACTAACGCTTGTTTTTGGCTTGCCACTGTCATTGGAACACGTCTGTCTGCAGCAGCTCCTGAAAGTGTCATATTAGCTTCAAACTGGAAATGTTTAGACATCATTCCATTTTGTGGAATTCTGCCTTTAGCATATCCGGAATCAAAACCACCTCCTTGCCAGTCTCCTAAGAAATCAGCACCAATGGAAACAATAGTATTTGCTTTTGAAAAATCATAATCTACTAAAGCTCTTTCTCCATAAACTGCTTCGAATGCATCTAAAGCTGCAGATTCTGAAACAGCATCATATATAACGTGTTTAGCAGTTGGGTTTTTAGCGATAAATTCCGCTATAAGTTTTTCTGTTGTTGGACTAGCTAAAGTTCCTGTCAAAAGAACAACTTGTTTGCCTTTTGCTTTAGCTTCAGCCAATTTTGATTTTATTTTTAAATCTGCTTCCTGCCAAGATGATTCTTTTTTATCAATCTTAGTTCTTTTTAAACGCATACTGTCATACAACGACAATACTGAAGCATGAACTCTTGCATTGGCAGCAAATTTTGCTCCGGCAATAGTATTATTTTCTATTTTGATTGGACGTCCTTCACGTGTTTTCACCAATAGGTTGGCAAAATCAAAACCGTCAAACATAGATGTTGCATAATAATCTGCTACACCTACTACAACCTGCTCAGGTTGTAAAACATAAGGGATTGATTTATGAACCGGACCTTCACAAGCAGCAAGAGTTGCTGCCGCTGTACTAAATCCAACGTATTTCAAGAAATCACGACGAGTAGTTGATGAAGATGATAATGATTCTTTGTCGGATAAAAATTCGGTTGTTGGAATTTCCTCAACAAATTCATTATGTCTAAGCGCCTCAACAATAGAGCTATTTTCGTTTAGCTCCTCAACACTTTTCCAGTATTTTTTGTTCGATGACATCGTATATAAATATTAGCTTCTTAATAATTTTTTAGTAGTGACATTTTCCGCATTCCAAACCTCCCATTTGTGCAGCAGTCAGTTTGTCTACACCGTATCTTTTCGAAAGTTCTGCGTGGATTTTGTCATAGTATTTGTTTCCTTCCATCTTAACATCCGTTTCACGGTGGCATTTAACACACCATCCCATTGTTAGAGGAGCAAACTGTTTTTGGATTTCGTAAGTCTCAACCGGACCGTGACATTTTTGACACTCAATACCAGCTACAGTAACGTGCTGAGAGTGGTTGAAGTATGCGAAGTCTGGAAGATTATGAATTCTTACCCATTTAACCGGATGGGTTTTTCCAGTATATTTCTGAGCTGTTTTATCCCAACCCACTGCATCATATAATTTCTGGATCTGTGCATCGTAGAATGCTTTTGAATGCTCCGGAGTTGCTGTTGTATCCGAAACCTCAGAAATGTTTTTGTGACAGTTCATACATACATTCAAAGAAGGAATACCTGCATTTTTACTAACCCTGGCTGCAGAGTGGCAATATTTACAGTTGATTCCGTTACTTCCTGCGTGGATTCTGTGAGAATAATGTATCGGCTGAATTGGCTCATAATTTTGATCTACACCTATCTGCATCATCCATCCATAGACAAAATAACCGCTAGCCAATAACAGGAATATTGAAGCTACCAAAACCAAGAATTGATTTCTAACAAACGCCTGCCAAATTGAAATTCTTCCTTCTTTTGCAGCTACTTCAATTCCGTTAGATTTTGCCACTTTAGTCAATACATTGGTCACAAAGAACAACATGACTACCAACATCAACATTACTAACGCAAGAGCACCTAAAATAACATCATTAGAAATTCCACCTTCAGCTGGCTTTGTTCCTGGAGGACCATCAGTAGAAGTTACTTTCACTTCTTCTTTTGGCTCAGATGTATATGCAATAATGTTATCAATATCGGTAGTTGACAACTGCGGAAACGCAGTCATATTTACTTTATTATTGTCATTGTAAAGTTTCACAGCCGCAGCATCTCCTGCTTTGATCATGGCAGAACTATTATGAACCCAGTCATAGATCCATTTCATATCATGCCTGTCTTTAACACCTCTTAAGGCAGGACCGGTAGATTTAGCATCTAACTTATGGCATGCCGCACAATTGGCATTAAACAATACTTTACCTGCTTTTGCATCACCTGCTCCTGCAGCTGGCGCCGCTGTTGCTTCTGGAGTTGCCGCTGGAGCGGCTGCCGGTGGTGTTGCTTGTGAAAATGAAGTGAAGGAGAATGTTAGCGCTAATGCTAAACAAAAAAGTATTTTCCTTGAAATCGAGTTATGGTTACCCACTTTTTTCATATAATATAGTGATTATCTACTACTATTGGCATGATTTTTTCTGAACGTTTTATTCAGCTAAAAATCGACACTTTATTAAAAACTTGCACAAAAATACGATTTATGGACTATTCTCAAAACCTTAAATATATCTTAAATATTAATTTGTATCAATTTATATTAATTCTAAATAATGATTTCTCTTTTGATTAATTTATTATGTTTTACATTTGTATAAAAATCAAATAATTATGTACCGTTTATCAAATCTTAAATCCTTTTTTTTCTTTTTTTTACTTGTGGCAACAACCCAAAAAAGTGTTGGGCAAGGCAGTAAAGTAAATGTCAGCCAAGACCCAAAATTCGAGCAGTTGTTAAATGAAAAGAGAAAAATAAACAGTTCAATTACGATAAATGACCGTTACAAAATCCAGATCTTTAATGGCGACACTGAAAATTCTAAAAAAACATTGGCAGAATTTAAAAAAGACAACAAAAATATGGACGCTACCATAGTCTTTAGCACACCATTATACAAAGTTTGGGTTGGTAATTTTAAAACCCGAATTGAAGCAGAAAAAAACCTTAATGATCTAAAGAAAAAGTATCCGAATGCTTTTCTGATAAAGCCAAACAAATAAAAAAAAGCCCCGAATTATCGGGGCTTTTTTATGTATTATTATTTCATTTTTTTCTTTACTTCTACTTCCTGGAAGGCTTCAATTATATCCAGTTGTTCGATGTCGTTGTAGTTTTTAATCTGCATACCACAGTCATAGCCTTTTGAAACTTCTTTGACATCATCCTTGAAGCGTTTCAATGTTGCTAATTCACCTGTGAAAATCACAACTCCATCACGTATGATACGTATGTTTGAATTCCTGAAGATTTTTCCATCAGTAACCATACATCCTGCAATCGTACCTACTTTTGAAACCTTAAAGATTTCCCTAATTTCTGCAGTACCGGTAACTTCTTCTTTCAACTCCGGAGAAAGCATTCCTTCCATAGCATCTTTAAGGTCATTGATAGCATCATAGATAATTGAATAGTTTCTGATGTCTATTTCTTCTTTTTGTGCTAATTGACGGGCATTACCAGCCGGACGCACGTTAAATCCGATAATAATCGCATCTGATGCAGAAGCCAACATAACATCTGTTTCCGTAATCGCTCCAACTCCTTTATGGATAATATTGATTTGGATTTCTTCTGTAGATAATTTTGCAAACTCACTTGAAAGTGCTTCTACTGATCCGTCAACATCTCCTTTAAGGATAATGTTTAATTCCTTAAACTGACCTAATGCAATACGGCGTCCAATCTCTGCCAGAGTAATGTGACGTTGCGTCCTAACGGATTGCTCACGTAATAATTGCGTACGTTTTGCGGCAATCTGTTTAGCTTCTCTTTCGTCTTCAAACACATTGAATTTATCACCTGCAGTTGGCGCCCCGTCTAATCCTAAGATAGAAATTGGAGTAGATGGTCCAGCTTCGGCAATATTATGTCCTCTTTCATCATGCATAGCCTTAACCTTACCGTGATTTTTACCTGCCAAAACATAATCTCCAACACGAAGGGTTCCGGCCTGAACCAACACAGTA
>CAMFLD010000012.1 GCA_945957245.1 uncultured Flavobacterium sp.
GCTGAAACTTACGAAGCTATCGTTAAGGGAGAAACTATGCCAGAGCCAGGATTACCAGAATCATTCAATGTATTGATGCATGAATTGAAAGGTCTTGGATTAGACATCAGATTAGAAGAATAAATATAGTTGAGTGTTGAGGGTTGTCGTTATAATGACGACAACCAGCGACCGACAACCAACAACTTTTAAAAGTTTACGACTATGATGAATAGAAATAAAGATAATAAGAATACTATCAAAAGATTTGACAGAATTTCGATTGGTTTGGCATCGCCTGAATCTATCTTGGCTGAGTCAAGAGGAGAGGTGTTAAAACCGGAAACTATCAACTATAGAACGCACAAACCTGAGCGTGATGGTCTTTTCTGCGAGCGAATCTTCGGTCCGGTAAAGGATTTTGAATGTGCTTGTGGTAAATACAAAAGAATCCGTTATAAAGGAATCGTTTGTGATCGTTGCGGTGTTGAAGTTACAGAGAAAAAAGTACGTCGTGATAGAGTAGGACACATCAATCTTGTTGTGCCAATCGCTCATATCTGGTACTTCCGTTCTTTGCCAAACAAAATCGGATACATCCTTGGATTGCCATCTAAGAAGTTAGATATGATCATCTACTACGAAAGATATGTAGTAATCCAGGCTGGTATTGCCGTTAATTCAGAAGGCGAGCCATTACAAAGATTAGATTTCCTTACAGAAGAAGAATACCTGAATATTTTAGATTCACTTCCACAGGAAAATCAATATTTAGATGATCTTGATCCTAATAAGTTTGTTGCCAAAATGGGAGCAGAGTGTATTATGGATTTATTGGCAAGAACTGATTTGGATGCCCTTTCTTATGAATTGCGTCACGCTGCCAATAATGAGACTTCTAAACAAAGAAAAACAGAAGCGTTAAAAAGATTACAGGTTGTGGAATCATTCCGTGATTCTAACAAAAACCGTGAAAACCGTCCGGAATGGATGATTATGAAGGTTGTTCCTGTTATCCCGCCTGAATTGCGTCCGTTAGTGCCGCTTGATGGAGGACGTTTCGCAACTTCCGATTTGAACGACCTTTACAGAAGAGTTATCATCCGTAACAACCGTTTGAAAAGATTGATGGAGATTAAAGCTCCTGAAGTAATCTTGAGAAACGAAAAACGTATGTTACAGGAATCAGTAGATTCATTATTTGATAACACACGTAAAGCTTCTGCTGTTAAAACAGAATCAAACAGACCTTTGAAATCCCTTTCTGATTCATTGAAAGGAAAACAAGGTCGTTTCCGTCAAAACTTATTAGGAAAACGTGTTGACTATTCTGCACGTTCGGTAATTGTTGTTGGACCGGAAATGAAATTGTTCGAATGTGGTCTGCCAAAAGATATGGCGGCTGAGCTATACAAACCATTCGTTATCCGTAAATTAATCGAGAGAGGAATTGTTAAAACGGTTAAGTCTGCTAAGAAAATAATCGACAAAAAAGAGCCTGTAGTTTGGGATATCCTTGAAAATGTAATCAAAGGACACCCGGTATTACTAAACCGTGCTCCTACTTTGCACCGATTGGGAATCCAGGCATTCCAACCTAAATTGATTGAAGGAAAAGCAATCCAGTTACACCCGTTAGTTTGTACGGCGTTTAATGCGGATTTCGATGGTGACCAGATGGCGGTACACTTGCCACTAGGGCCAGAAGCTATCCTTGAGTGTCAGCTATTGATGCTTGCTTCACACAACATCCTTAACCCTGCGAATGGAGCTCCGATTACGGTACCGTCTCAGGACATGGTTTTGGGTCTGTATTACATGACCAAAGAAAGATTGTCAACTCCTGAGCACAAAATTTTAGGTGAAGGTTTAACTTTCTATTCTGCTGAAGAAGTAAACATTGCTTTGAATGAAGGAAAATTGGAATTGAACGCCCGTGTAAAAATCCGTGCTAAAGATTTCAATGAAAATGGAGAGTTAGTTTGGAAAATCATTCAAACTACTGCGGGTAGAGTATTATTTAACGAAGTAGTACCACCGGCAGCAGGATATATCAACGAAGTATTGACTAAAAAATCACTTCGTGACATTATCGGAAAAATCCTTGCAGTAACTGATGTTCCTACAACGGCAGCTTTCCTTGATGAAATGAAGGATATGGGTTATAAATTCGCTTTCAAAGGCGGATTGTCATTCTCATTAGGTGATATTCGTATTCCTGAGCAAAAAGAAAAATTGATTGCTGATGCAAGAGAGCAGGTGGATGGAATTTCGATGAACTATAACATGGGATTAATCACCAACAACGAGCGTTACAATCAGGTAATTGATATCTGGACTTCTGCTAATGCTCAGTTGACAGAGTTGGCTATGAAAAATATCCGTGAGGACCAACAAGGATTCAACTCGGTATATATGATGCTTGACTCTGGAGCGAGGGGTTCTAAAGAGCAAATCCGTCAGTTGACCGGTATGCGTGGTTTGATGGCTAAGCCTAAAAAATCAACTGCTGGTGGTGGTGAGATTATCGAAAACCCAATCCTTTCGAACTTTAAAGAAGGACTTTCTATCTTGGAGTACTTTATCTCTACGCACGGTGCCCGTAAAGGTCTTGCCGATACCGCTTTGAAAACAGCGGATGCAGGATACCTTACCCGTCGTTTACATGACGTTTCTCAAGACGTTATTGTTAACTCTGTAGATTGTGGTACTTTAAGAGGAATTGAAGTTTCTGCTTTGAAGAAAAACGAGGAAATCGTTGAAAGCTTAGGAGAAAGAATCCTTGGACGTGTTGCATTACAGGATGTAATCAATCCATTGAACAATGAAATATTAGTTCACGCTGGTGAGCAGATTACAGAATCTGTTGTTAAGTTGATTGAAGAATCACCATTAGAGAAAATCGATGTACGTTCTCCATTGACTTGCGAGGCTAAAAAAGGTATCTGTGCTAAATGTTACGGAAGAAACCTTGCAACCGGAAAAATGACTCAAAAAGGTGAGGCAGTAGGAGTTATCGCTGCTCAATCTATTGGGGAACCGGGAACACAGTTGACACTACGTACCTTCCACGTTGGAGGGGTTGCAGGAGGAGTTTCTGAAGAATCTACTATTGTAGCAAGATTCGGTGGAAGAATCGAAATCGAAGATCTGAAAACAGTTGTTGGAGAAGATACCGATGGAGAAAAAGTGGATATCGTTGTTTCCCGTTCAACGGAGTTAAAATTAATTGATGCTAAAACAGGTATCCTATTAAGTACTCACAACATTCCTTACGGTTCAACCATTACTGTAAAAGATGGTGATACTGTAGATAAAGGAACTGTAATCTGTAAATGGGATCCATATAATGGAGTTATCGTTTCTGAGTTTACCGGAAAAATTGGATACGAAGATCTAGAGCAAGGACAATCATTCCAAGTGGAGATTGACGAGCAGACTGGTTTCCAAGAGAAAGTAATCTCTGAGGGTAGAAATAAAAAATTGATCCCAACCTTACATATTTATGGTAAAGATGGCGAGTTGATCCGTTCTTACAACTTACCGGTAGGAGCTCACCTTATGGTAGAAGACGGAGAGAAAATTAAGGCTGGTAAAGTCTTGGTTAAAATTCCTCGCCGTTCGTCAAAAGCCGGAGATATTACAGGAGGTCTTCCAAGAATTACCGAGTTGTTAGAGGCTCGTAATCCTTCAAACCCTGCTGTTGTTTCTGAAATTGATGGTGTGGTTTCATTTGGTAAAATCAAAAGAGGTAACCGTGAGATTATCATCGAATCTAAATTTGGTGAGATTAAGAAATACTTAGTGAAATTATCAAGTCAGATTCTGGTTCAGGAGAATGACTTCGTAAAAGCGGGTATGCCGTTATCAGACGGAGCCATTACTCCGGAAGATATCTTAAGAATTCAAGGGCCATCAGCTGTTCAGCAGTATTTGGTTAACGAGATTCAGGAGGTTTACCGTCTTCAGGGGGTAAAAATCAACGACAAGCACTTTGAAGTTGTTATCCGTCAGATGATGCGTAAAGTACAGGTTGAAGATCCGGGAGATACGTTGTTCCTTGAAGAGCAATTAATCCACACTTCTGATTTCTTGGAAGAAAATGATAAGTTGTACGGAATGAAAGTGGTTGAAGATGCAGGAGATTCTGAGGTATTGAAACCAGGTCAGATTGTATCTCCACGTGAGTTGCGTGATGAAAATTCATTATTGAAACGTAATGATAAAAACCAAGTTGTTGCCCGTGATGTTATCACTGCTACTGCTACTCCGGTATTACAGGGTATTACCAGAGCATCATTGCAAACCAAATCATTCATCTCTGCGGCATCGTTCCAGGAGACTACTAAAGTGTTGAATGAAGCAGCTGTTGCCGGTAAAGTTGACTCATTAGAAGGTCTTAAAGAGAATGTTATCGTAGGTCACAGAATTCCTGCCGGAACCGGTATGAGAGATTACGATCATACTATTGTAGGCTCGAAAGATGATTACAATGAGATTATGGCGAGTAAAGAAGAGTACATCTATTAATCGCAAATAATAGTTAAATAAATAAATAAAAGCCACTATTTTAAATCTTAAATTAGTGGCTTTTTAATTCAAATCTAATATCAAAATTATATCCAATGAACGATAATAATCAACAACAGGGACAAATCAATATTGAACTTGATGAGAAAACATCTGAAGGAATTTATTCTAATCTGGCTATAATCAATCACTCAGCTTCTGAGTTTGTGGTTGATTTTGTGACCATTATGCCGGGTGTTCCTAAGGCTAAAGTAAAATCAAGAATTGTACTTACTCCGCAACATGCTAAAAGATTTCTTAAAGCATTGGGAGAAAATATTCACCGATTCGAACAGGTAAATGGTGAAATTAAAGATACCGAACAACCACAGATTCCCTTGAATTTTGGAACTGCCGGTCAGGCGTAATTTTTGAAATATTTAAATGTAACCCCTTCCGCAATGAAGGGGTTTACTTTTTTGGAGAAGTTGCAGATTATCATTTTACAGAAATGTATTAACTGAGTAAAGTGATATTTCCCCCATTAATTCTGATTCTTTTATCTAATCATAATAATATAGGTTCTCCGTATACTTTATTACCATACCAAATGATTGCTTTGTTCGTATAGTGGGGTGGCGGGATTCTATTTTTTACACCTACGATTCACTTCAGGAAAGAAATCTAAATATTCAATTTCCAATTTGTTTCCAATTGTATACTTACTGTCTCTAGAATCTCCCCGGTAGTATTTATTGTGAACTGAAAATTCATATGAATAACTAAATATTTGAGTTATTATACCTTTTCCTTTAAAGTTTTTCTCATTTATAATTACAGCTTCGGTTTTTTTTCCATACTTGTCAAGTAATGTGTTATATATAGGCCATCTTATAATAGAAAATATTATATATAAGAATGGAGTCAATACAATTAATATGTAAAAGTATTTTTTAGTTTTCTTTCTTCTGGATTCTTTTTTTATCTTGTTATAGTCTTTAACTCTTCTTGACATTTTACGCCTTATTGCTGGATTATTTCTACTAAAGATAATATTTTAAGTTTTAATTGAGAAACCCGATAGCACGGATTAAAAATTTGCACTATCGGGTTTCATGTTTTATTGTATAGGGTTTTTGGTTCTCAAGCTGTTTTTTTAATGTTAAGGATCCTTACTTATGATGAAAAAGGGTATTTATTTTGATTTAGTAAGGAAGGTTTAGGTAACCAAAAGGTTAATTTTTTAGGGATAATATTACGGTAATGTTAGGATACTGACAATATGCAACTGGATTTTCTTATAAGCTTGTGATTTTTATCGATTTAATCGGAAATTAATGTTGCTTTGTCGTTTTTTGTTGTAGATTTATTGCCCCCAAATCCAGTTCGTAAGAATGTGGACTTGAAGTATTTTTTTCAGGTTCATTTTTTTTCGGCTCATCTGAAAAAGTTAATAAAAACCAAACATATTTAAAAACAAGACTAATAAGAAGAGATTTATGACCATTATTACTAAAATTATTTCTTGTAGAAGGTCCATTTGGGGACTTCTTTCGACAATTGTTTTATTGTCTACTTTTTTAGCAGGCCAAAGTTCTTTTGGGCAGACTTCTGTTCAAAATTTTGGTACCACTGCGGGATCAAACACAAGTCAAACGGCTTCGACTACCCTTATACCAACTCCAACAGGAACCGGTACAATAACTACATATGCAAGAGCTGGAGCTACTGCCCCTGCTGCGCCAATTGCATTAGCGACAACGTCGAATCCTTTAGGTACAACTGGAGCTTACATGAAAGCAACTGCTTCAGCTACTACATCTGTTGCTAAAGCATCACCTATTGTAGGATATTCAGGAAGCACTCAGTTTTATACTTCATTCAAGATTTTATTTGGTGATACATCAGGTGGTAATACAGCTACATCGGGTTCTTGGACTTTTTCACAAGGACCAACAATAGCTTTCTATTCTGACAATAATCAATATGCATCTGCCAATACATTTACCGGACTACGTTTTACATATGGTGCATCTGGCGCATTAACCTTATCTTATGATAACAGTGGGACTTCAACATTTACAACGACTGGATTAACTACTTCAGCTTTTAGTCAAGGTACTGTTTATACAATAGAAATTGTTGGTAATAATGGTACTTCTACATTAAGTTACAATTACAGTGGTGTAGCACAAACTACAGCTGTTCAAACCTATGATTTATTTATTAACGGGACTAGGATAGGTAACGATTTGGCCTATGCTAACTGTACAACAAATACCAATATTACCAGCATGGCATTTACAGGAATTAGTAGTACATCAAACGTTGCAAATATTTTTGTAGATGATGTTACTGTTTATAATGCCGTTCCTGCTAATATTGGAGTATCAACTTTCACATCCACTGCTACAGGAGGATTATGGAACGCAACCGGAAGCTGGGTTGGAGGAGTAGTGCCTTCGGCTGGTTCAACCGTGAATATTGTTGGTCCTATAACTATTAATAATACTACGGGGCAAATCAGTAATACCGGAATCATCAATATCAACAATAGTGGAACGTTATTGTGTGGTTACACATCAGGTGCTTCTTTAACCGGAACCGGAACCGTTAATGTGAATGGTACCGGTATTTTGGATATTGAACAGGGAGGTTGGCCGGGTACTACTAATAGTTTTAACTATGGTAACGTTACCGCAGGTACGGGAACTTTGAAATTCAATAACAGTTCAGGTTCTTATGGTGTTAATGCAACTGATACCTGGTTTCCGTCTACCATTACCAATGTAAATGTGGCCGGAGCCGGAGGGATTACTTTAAACTCGGCTCATACTATTTCAGGTTCATTCCAGTCATCAGCTACAGTTGTAAACCCGGGTAATATTACTGCAAATGGAACGCTTCAGCTTAATTCAGGTTACGGATGGTCCGGAACCGGAAGTCCAATTTATGGTTCTTCATCCTTACTACAGTATAATTCAGGAGGTTCTCCGGGAAGAAGTATAGAATGGAATCAAGCTAGTGGTACTATTGGAACAACAGCAGGTTATCCAAATAATGTGCAGGTAAGTAATAATACCACCCTGAATTTCGCTAACGGAGGGACATTAACATACAAAGCCAACGGAACATTGACAGTTGATTCAGGTTCTTCATTATACCAAAATTATAGCGGTGGTAATGCAGGACTTGCAGTAGTTTCAGATGTGACTATCAATGGTAATATTACTTTAGGTACTTCTTCGGGAGATTTATATGTTGGTGGTAACCTTACAGTAGGTTCGGCAGCTAACTTTTCATCAAATGGGCGTGCTGTTTTCTTTAACGGAACAGGAACTCAAACTATAGCTAAAACTGCCGGTGGAACGGTTGCGTTTGATTATTTTATTATTGATAAAACGGCCGGAAGTGTTGTTTTAAGCAGTTCTCCTGCTACGGATGTTACTGTAAATGCATCTTCAGGGAATGTTTTACAGCTAATTAATACCGGAGGTCTTGACCTTAACGGACGTACGATGACCTTCAATAACTCGGGAGGAGCTATTTATGTGAACGGTGCCAGAACTATTAGTTCTGCTGTAGCCGGGGGAAGTTTGGCTTTTACCAATTACAAGGTTGTAGCCAATAATGCCGGAACCGGAAGTTTGAGTTTAGCTGCCAATGTTGTGGTTAACCTTAATACTAATGGTAATGTCGATTTTGGTAAATCGGGAGCTACTTATATCACGACTTTACTTGGAACTTTATCAATCAACAGCACAACCAGTTGTTTTGTTAATACCAATCCGCCGATTTATGGAGCGGCTTCATTATTGAAATACAACAGTGGCGGTACTTATGGTCGTGGTGCTGAGTGGAGTGCTACTTCGGGTGCGGGTTATCCTAATGATGTACAGGTAAGTAATTCAACAACTTTAAATTATCCTAACACAGGAACGGGGGCATTCAGTACCAACCTTTCTATAGCCCGTGATTTAACTGTTGATACAGCTTCTTCGTTATATATGGATTATGGTACAGGCGGAAATAAAAGCGGTGCTTTGACCATTGGAAGAAATATATCGTTATCAGGTAATCTTTCTTTGGGAGATGCAGTTGGAGGGGACTTGAATGTTGCCGGAAACTGGTCTCTTTCTGGAGGAACCTTTACACCAAACCTACGTGCGGTTCAGTTTAACGGAACGGGTGCGCAGACTATCACAGGTGCTACAACTTTTGATTATCTGACTTTGAATAACAGTACAGGATTGACGCTTAGTAATTCGGTAGTTGTAAATAAAACATTAGCATTAACTTCAGGTAAAATTACTATTGGAACCAATGATCTTACGGTAGGAAGTACCGGAACGATTACGGGAGCCACTACTTCTAACTATGTTGTTACTGCGAGTACAGGGCAGTTGAAAAGAACGGTTGGGGCTTCACCTACGCTTTTTGCGGTTGGAAACACAGCTTACAATCCTATAACTTTCAATAACTCAGGAACTTCGGATGTTTATGGTGTAAGAGTGGCAAACACGGCACCCGCAGGAGCCAACAGTACAAAGACTATTACCAGACAATGGATTACTACCGAAGCAGTTGGTGGAGGAAGTAACCTTTCAGTAGTAGCACAATACAATACGGGAGAAACCGGTGCAGGATTTGCAGCAGGTACGGATTATTTTATTGGTCAGTACAACGGTACTTCGTGGATTCAGGCTCCTGCCACTCAGGCGGGTTCGAATCCGTTTACAGTTACTACAAGCAGCAACTTGTCTCCAACGAATATGACCACCGGAACACAATATTTTGCTATTGGTAGGGATAACGGATTAATTTCTGCTCCTACTAAATATGTGCTTTCTGCTATTACGCCTTCTTCACCTACAGCAGGTTCAGGATTTAGCGTTACAGTAACAGCTCAGGATAATTATGGTGCTACTACTACGCTTTCTTCAAGTTCTACTTTTGCTTTGACCAGCAATGGTAATGCCGGAGCTATTTCAGGAACAACTACGGGAACGATTGCTTCAGGGAACAGTTCTGTTACTGTAAGCGGAATTATTCTGGCTAGTGCAGGAACAGGGGTTACTTTAACAGCTACCAATACTTCAGGAGTTTCGTTAACGGCAGGTACCAGTGCCACGTTTACGGTTTTGGCTGCTGCTAATCAGTTGGCTTTTGTTGGGGTTCCAAGTACAGGTAATGTTGGTGTTAACCTTACCTCATTTACCGTTGAAGCCAGAAGACCGGATACTACAGTGGATAATACATATACAGGAAATATTACTATTTCTAAGGCTTCGGGCACAGGTAATTTATCGGGAACATTAACTGTAGCTGCAGTTGCAGGGGTTGCTACTTTTAGCACCGCTCAGTTCGATGCTGCAAGTACTTACACTTTATCAGCAACTTCAGGAAGTCTTACGGCTGCAACCAGCGGAAATATAGTGGTTACTTTAGCACCAACTGTAATTGCTCAATTTGATTATACAACTTCGCCTTATGTTAATTATACAGCTAAAAACGCTAATGTCTCTGTAACTGATACAGCTTTGTCAGCTGGTACTATTTCAACTAATGTGACTAGCGGTTCAAACTTTCCTAATCCTCCTTATGTAGCGGGTACTGGTGGTTGGACAACTACAACACAAACTGGGGCAAAGAATTTTAATTTTACAATTACAGCGAATACAGGTTATCAAATCGAAGTGACTAGTCTTCAGTTTAATGCTTTAGCTACAACAGCAGGTCCTTCAGCTATTTCATTTGATATTGCTAATGGTACATCTACTTATACAACTAATGCTCCTGATACAGCATTGGTTACTGTAAACCAAACGACTACAGGTTTGACAAATCTAACTACTGTTCCTGTTCTTATTCAAGGTTGGTTAAATGGTTCGAGAACATCGGCAGGTTCAGGAAATCTTAGATTGGATGATGTTATTGTAAAAGGTTATGTTACCTGTAAAACTCCTGCAACATTTACAGTTGGAGGTGGAGGTGCATTTTGTTCCGGTGGGACAGGTGTAAATGTAACTTTGTCTGGTTCAGAAAGTATAATGTCTTACCAGTTAAAACGTAATGGAACTAATGTTGGTTCGGCAATTGCAGGAACTGGAAGTGCCTTGAATTTTGGATTGCAAACTACAGCAGGTACTTATACTGTTGTTGCTACTAATGCTAATGGAGGTTGTAATTTGAGTCAAACCATGACAGGAAGTGCAACAGTTACCATTAATCCATTGCCAACGGCTACTATTGGAGGTACAACTACAGTTTGTAGAAATGCTACAGCACCTACTATTACTTTTACCGGTGCTAATGGTACGGCTCCTTATACATTTACTTATACACTTAACGGAAGTTCTAATCAGACCATCAGTACTACTTCGGGTAATTCGGTTACTTTAGCCGCGCCTACTACAACAGCGGGTACGTTTACGTATACTCTTGTTAGTGTTGCTGATGCTAACTGTTCTCAGACTCAAAGCGGTTCGGCTGTAGTTACTGTGAATTCGCAACCAACGGCAACTATTAGTGGTACTACTTCTGTGTGCTTAAATTCAACTTCTCCAAATATTACTTTTACCGGTGCTAACGGAACAGCGCCTTATACGTTTACTTATACACTTAATGGCAGCTCTAATCAAACGATTAGTACTACTTCGGGTAACTCGGTCACTTTAGCTGCGCCTACTACAACTGCGGGTACGTTTACGTATACTCTTGTTAGTGTTGCTGATGCTAATTGTTCTCAGACTCAAAGTGGTTCAGCTGTGGTTACTGTGAATGCAAAGCCAACGGCCACGATCAGTGGTACTACTACAGTTTGTAGAAATGCTACAGCACCTACTATTACTTTTACCGGTGCCAATGGTACGGCTCCTTATACGTTTACCTATACACTTAACGGAAGTTCAAATCAGACCATCAGTACTACTTCGGGTAATTCAGTGACCTTGGCAGCTCCGACTACAACTGCGGGTACGTTTACGTATACTCTTGTTAGTGTTGCTGATGCTAACTGTTCTCAGGCTCAAAGTGGTTCTGCGGTAGTAACAGTCCAGGCCAGTCCTACCGCTTCGGTATTGTCGGGCGGAGCTACTATTTGTGCGGGTAGCAGTACTAATTTGCAGGTTGCTATTACGGGAGGTGCTTCACCTTATACTGTAGTTTATAGTGGTGGAACGGTTAGTTCTTATGTGAGTGGTACTAATATTCCGGTTTCACCGTCAAGTACTACAACTTATACTTTAACTTCGGTTACTGATGCTAATGGTTGTGCCGGAACGGGCAACAGCGGTTCTGCTACGGTTACTTTAAATAGCACTACTACAACGGATGGAGGTGCTACCTGGAGCAATGGTGCTCCTACAGCTTCGACTTCTGTGGTTTTTGATGGTGCCACAGGAACCGTTAGTTCAAACTTATCAGGTTGTTCGTTACGTCTTACTAATAATGCTACGGTAACAGTGGCTTCAGGAAATAATGTTACGCTTTCGGGAAGTTTGACTGTTGATTCGGGAAGTAGTTTTACTTTAAGTAATAATGCTAATTTATTACAGACGGGTACAGGAAGTAACTCAGGAAATATTGTTGTAAAACGTAATTCGGCTGCGCTGAAACGTCTTGATTATACTTTATGGTCTTCACCAGTAAGCGGACAGGCTTTATATGCGTTTTCTCCGTTTACATTTGCCAATCGTTTTTATATTTATAATCCAAGTACCGATTTGTATGCAGCTGCCGGACTTAATGTTACGGGTACTAATGCAGATGGGGTTAATGGTACTGATGGGAATAATGTGCAGTTTGCTGCTGCTACGGGTTACTTAATCCGTGTACCTTGGGATCATCCAACTTCTCCAACGATCTGGACCGGAACGTTTACGGGTGTGCCTAATAATGGTACTATCACTCGTAGTGGTTTGACTTCCGGCTTATTTTATGCTATAGGTAATCCTTATCCTTCTACTATCAGTGCTGATCAGTTTATTGCTGATAACAGTATTGGTAATAATGCGCTTACTCCGGGTGATGGTTTGTATTTCTGGAGAAAAACAAACAACGCTGCGGCTTCTTCTTATGCTACTTATACTACAGCAGGGGGAGTTAAATCGGGTGGTGATACTTTGAATATTGTTCCTAATGGTGTAATCCAGGTAGGTGAAGGTTTCATCGTGAAGAGTCCATCAAGCTCGTTAACATTCAATAACGGACAGCGTATTGCTAACAATGCCGATCAGTTCTTAAGAACAGCCAGCCCAATTGAGCGTAACCGTATTTGGCTGAATCTTTCTGATAGTAATAATGTTATTGTAAACCAAATGATGGTAGCTTATATGACTGGTGCTACTCAAGGTGTTGATGCGGCTATTGACGGTCGTTATTTTAATGATAACCAGACTGCTTTGAACTCTTTCTTAAATAATGAAGAATTTGCTATTCAGGGTAGAAGCCTTCCATTTGATAGTGCTGATGTTGTGCCTTTGGCCTTTAAATCAGCTTCAGCCGGAAACTTTAGCATCGGTCTTGAAAATACCGACGGATTGTTTGCAGGAGGAGCTCAGCCTATTTATTTGAAAGATAATCAAACTAATACGGTGCATGATTTGAGTACCGGAGCTTATGTTTTTGCTACTACAGCCGGTACTTTCAATAATCGTTTTGAATTGGTTTACCAAACTCAATTAGGCACTGGTCATACGACATTTAACTCTAATAATGTCATCATTTATAATCAGAATGCTGATTTTGTAATCAATACAGGAAATATCATAATGTCTTCTGTGAAAGTTTTCGATATCAGAGGAAGGTTAATTCAGGAAAGAAAAGGAATTAATGCCAGTCAGACTACTATAAATGTTGGTCTTGCCAATGAAGTCCTTTTAGTTCAGATTACTTCTCAGGATGGTATTGTTGTGACTAAGAAAGTTATAAGGTAATCTAAATAAGTTTTTAAAATGAATCCCTATCGGAAACGATAGGGATTTTTTTTGGAGTAATCCCGCCTTTTTTTATAACTGCAACATAGTTAAATAGTTAATTTCTGTCTTTAAACGAGTTTAATGCTAGTTTTACCGAGAATAATACTATATATTTTTTCGTTGGTGTAATTTTGAGAATTAATAAGTTAATTTTATTTTAAAAATACTATAATAGCTACAAAAAATGTTAAACAATGTATTTTAACGTTCAAAAATAGCTATTTGTCGATTAAAAGTTTTTTTTAATAAGAATTAATTTGTTATTTAGTCTCAACTATAAATGTTAACCCTATGAAAAAACAATTACTCTATTCGAAAAAATCAACTATAGTGTTATTGCTTTTGTGTTTGTTTTGTTACTCTGGTGAGTTGTTTTCCCAAAGTACTGCAAACTATAATTTTACAACAGCAGCAACAGGTTCTTTAGCACTCGATGCTAATAGTAATACAGTTGATTTAACAACTGGTGCTACTTCTCTTGTCGCAGCCAGTGCTGATGATACTCAGTCTGCGCTGACCAATATTGGTTTTGATTTTTGGTATATGGGTACTTTGTATACACAGTTTTCGGCTTCTGATAATGGTTTAATCAGTTTTGGAGCACAGCCGGGAACAACAAGTTATACATTACCTAATGGAACTATTCCAACGATTTCAGCATTTGCCAATGATATGCGTGTAGGTACCAATGGTATTGTACGCAGCAAACTTATTGGTACGGCTCCAAACAGGTGTTTGGTTATTGAATACAGTAACATGATGATTCGCTATCTTGGTACAGCAGCAGCAGGAACTGCTACTTTTCAGGTGCGATTATACGAAACTACGGGTACTATAGAGTATGTATATGGTGCAATGGCTACAAATACTGCTACACCAGCGGTTTATAATGTTGGTTTTTCAGTTGATACGGCTGCTAATAAGTTAGTTACTGTAAACACTACTGCTCATACTGCAAGTACATCGGCTACGGTTACCAATAACAGTTATACGGCGAGTTCTACAATTACGTCTTTAAACTCGGCTGCGAACGGAAGCCGCAGGTTTTATAAGTTTGCTCAAACGGCACCTAGTGCGCCAACGGGATTCAGTGTTACGAATTTAGCGGCGACCACCATGACATTAAACTGGACGGATGTTGCCACTGATGAATTTGGTTATGTTATCTATTACTCAACTGATAATGTTAATTTTACTTTTATAGGACAAATTGCGGCTAATTCAACGGGTTCAGATATTACAGGTCTTACCGGAGCAACACAATATTTTTTCAAAGTGTATGCTGTTAGAGAAGGTGCTTTGAGTTCTGCTTTATCGGGTTCGCAAACTACTTTGGGACAAGTTACTTTAACATCAAGTACTTCATGGCCGGTTCCGGCTGGAGTTACTTCGGTAACAGCAGAGTGCTGGGGTGCCGGAGGAGGAGGTTCCAGTAGAGTTGGAGCAGCCGGAGGAGGTGGAGGAGGAGCTTATTCCAGAGGAACATTTACAGGTTCTATAGGGGGTAACTCGATCACGGTTGTTGTAGGTACTGGTGGAGCTGCAGGAGCTCCAACTACTGCGCCTGGTAATGTATCTTCTGCCAGTTTTGGTGGTAATACGGTTACTGCTAATGGGGGGCTTTCTACAAATTCAGCTACAGGAGGAGCCGGAGGAACGGCATCGAGTATAACCGGAATAACCACAGCTTCTTATGCGGGTGGTGCCGGAGGTAGTGCTAATACAGCCGGTGGTGGTGGTGGAGGTTCTGCTACATCGACCGGAACGGGTATTACTAATGGTGCCAATGGAGGTACTTCAGCTACATTGAATACTGCTGGAGGTACAGGACAGGCAACAGGAGGATTAGGTGCTGCATCAGATGGAGGTCCTAATGCTACGGCAGGTAGTATTCCGGGTTCAGGTGGTGGAGGTAGAGGTGCTACAGGAGGAACTTCTGCCAGTGGTGCCAATGGTCAGGTAATTATCAATTGGACTTGTCCAACCTATTCTATTGCAACCGGAATTTCAGCAACGACTCCAACGAATACAGGTTCGACTTCAACGGTTACTGTAACTTCAACTTCAGGAGCACTTCCTAATGGAACTTATACGGTGACTTATGATTTGAGTGGAGCGAATACCAATACGGGTCAGACAGCAACATTAACAGTGTCTGGCGGAATAGGAACTTTTACTACTATAGCAATAGCTAATGCCGGTGCTACTACGATAACAATAACCAGTCTTACTAATGGTACAGCACCTGCAAGTTGCAGTAATTTGGTTACTTCAAATAATACTTTTATGTTTAGTATTAATTCGGTGACTTATAATACGGCAGGTACTTCTTCATTTACAGTACCGGCCGGAATTACCTGTGTTAAGGTTGACGCTATTGGCGGAGGCGGAGGCGGAGGTTCCATGAGTAACAATGGAAATAATACTGCCGGTGGTGGAGGTGGAGGAGCTTTTGCCAGTGGTAGTGTAGCTGTAACCTCAGGTTCTTCTTATACTGTTGTTGTTGGTGCCGGAGGAGCAGCCAATACCAGTGGAGGTAATTCGACATTTAATTCGATTTCAGTTGTTGCTGCCGGAGGTAGTGGCGGTACCAATAATTCTGCTACACGTGGTTTAGGAGGTACTACTGCGGCTTCAACAGGAAATATAGTTACTTATAAAGGTGGTGATGGTGCCAATGGTGCTTTAGGAAGCGTAACCGGTGGTGCCGGAGGTGGAGGAGCCGGAACAACAGGAGCTGGAGGAAGTACTACTACAGCTACCGCAGGTACAGGTACTTCTTTGTATGGTGGAAACGGTGGTGCAGGTGCTGCAGGAGGTAATAATGGTAATTCAGGAAATACTTATGGAGGTGGAGGCTCAGGAGCTTCTACAAATAGTAATACTAATCGAACAGGAGGTTCAGGTGCTAACGGTTTAGTGACAATAACATGGATTGATGCAAGTGATTTCAATACTTCAGCTACAACAGCTGTTTGCCCTAATAATACCTGTCTCTTATACACATCTGACGCTGCCGACGATATG
>CAMFLD010000013.1 GCA_945957245.1 uncultured Flavobacterium sp.
GCCCCGCCACCACGGACATTAAATCCGGATTGTCATTCTCCGGCATTGGTAACTCCGGGTAAGGTAAGAATTGCTTTCAGTACATCAACTTCTCCTAAAACCACAGGTATTTTCTTAATAGTGGCTGCCGATAGTTTGTTGACACTCATCTCTGGTTTACGAATGTTAGTAGCCGTTTTTTCAGTATTAATAATAACTTCGTCCAGTGCTTGTCCGGTTTCACTGAGTACAATATTTTTTTTCAGATCCTTGTTAAGTTCTATGGTTTCTGAATGTGTTTCGTATCCCAAATAGCTTATTTGTAAAGTGTAGGTGCCTTTTGGAATTGTAATGGAGTAGAAACCGTATTCATTAGTAATTATTCCCGCTTTAATTTCAGGGATAAAAACATTAACACCGATGAGAGTTTCATTTGTTTTTGAATCGGAAACTGTTCCGCTTAAAGTAAATTTCTCTTGGGAAAATGAAGTTGCTGTTAGGAATAGCAACAGTAGCAGCAGTTTTTTATGCATTTGATTGATGTTTTTTTATTTTGCCGTTTGACGATTAATAAAGTGTAATGTTACGCTGATTTTGTTAATCTAAGGTTAATTTGGAATAATTTTTGACTAGAATTTAAATACTTTTACAATGTAATTTATCAGTGTATGAAAGCGGCTTTTACGTTTTTATTTTTAGCCATAATTAGCTTTAAGGGTTTTTCACAAATTGAAACGCCTAAAAAGAGAATACACATTGCTCCGGCACCTGATGCTAAAGGAACTATTGCACCTACAAGTGCAAAAGTAATAACCTACCCAAGCATTTTTGATAAAAAAGATAAATTATTGTCCGGCGTTTCTTTGCTTAAAAAGAAAGAAGAAGAGCCTAAAAGTATTTTTGAGCAAAAGGAATTTACAAGCCAATCCCAAGAGCAAACGGATAAAATGAACAAACAAATCCAATCCGAAGGTTTGACAAGTGTTGTTGAAAACAGCGATTTCTTTTATGGCGAATACAAAATATTTACCAGTAAAATAATAATAGCCTGCCGGGATAACGGCCAGATAGATGGGGATCAGGTAGCCATTTGGATTAACAACGAACGGGTTGAGCCGGTAATTTCATTGCAGGAAGGATTCAAAAAATATACCTTCGAACTTAAAGTAGGAGTCAACGATATTTTTATAGAAGCCCTTAATACTGGAATGCTTTATCCTAATACAGGACAGTTTGCTTTTTTTGATGGAAACGGAAACTCAATAACGATACAAAACTGGAATCTCAATACAGGTTATAAAGGTATTATCAAAGTCCGAAGGATTGAAGGTATTCAACCAAAATAAAAAAGTGGCTTAAGCCACTTTTTTATTCTATACAAAATATATTATTATCCTAGTTTAGCATCCAGATTGGATTTGATTGCTGCAAGGAAACCTTCTGTAGTTAAATAATCAGCTTCTGTTAAACCTTCAGGTTTTACAAGCATAGCCAGATCTTTTGTCATTTTTCCGGACTCAACGGTCTCAATGCAAACCTGTTCTAAAGCATTACAGAAATCAATCAATTCCTTATTTCCATCCAGTTTTCCTCTGTGTTCCAATCCACGTGTCCAGGCAAAGATGGAAGCAATCGGGTTAGTAGAAGTGGCTTTTCCCTGCTGATGCATTCTGTAGTGTCTTGTAACAGTACCGTGGGCAGCTTCTGCTTCAACCGTTTTTCCATCTGGAGTTACTAAAACAGAAGTCATCAATCCCAATGAACCAAATCCCTGTGCTACAGTATCTGACTGAACATCTCCGTCATAGTTTTTACAAGCCCAAACAAATCCACCGCTCCATTTCATAGCAGAAGCAACCATATCGTCAATTAGACGGTGTTCGTACACCATTCCGTTTTTGTCGAATTCAGCTTTATAGTGCTGTTGGTATACTTCTTCGAAGATGTCTTTGAATCTTCCGTCATAAGCTTTTAAGATGGTGTTTTTGGTAGAAAGGTATAACGGCCATTTCTTGGTCAATGCCATTTGGAAAGAGGAATGCGCAAATCCGTAGATGCTTTCGTCAGTGTTGTACATACACATGGCCACACCGTTATCTTTGAAATTGAATACTTCCCAAGAAGTAACTTCTCCAGCTTCGTTGGTAAATGACATGGTCAGTTTGCCTTTTCCTTTGATTACTTTATCGGTGGCTTTATATTGGTCGCCAAAAGCATGACGGCCAATAACGATAGGCTGTGTCCAGCCCTGTACATAACGGGGAACATTACTCATGATGATGGGTTCACGGAATACAGTTCCGCCTACAATATTACGAATGGTTCCGTTTGGAGATTTCCACATTTCAGAAAGGTTGAACTCTTTAACTCTTTCCTCGTCCGGAGTAATGGTAGCGCATTTGATGCCAACATTATATTTTTTAATAGCTTCAGCGGAGTCAATAGTAACCTGGTCTTTAGTTGCTTCTCTGTGTTCTATGCCCAAGTCAAAATATTTGATGTCCAAATCCAGGTAGGGAAGGATTAATTGCTCTTTGATAAAACTCCAGATAATTCGTGTCATCTCATCGCCATCCAATTCTACTACAGGATTGGCTACTTTAATTTTTGCCATATTGTTGAGGTTTTAGTCCGTAGCTTCTGAATCTGATAAACCAAATGTCAACAGAACATTTGTGTTTTAGTATCAAATGCCTCGGGTGTTGTTTAAAAATTTTGCGATAGCAAATATAGCTAAATATGATAAAATTTTGTTGTAATACAGGGCGAAATCGATTGAATTACGGAATCGTCATTTTGTGACTCAAAAAATACCAATTTGACAAAAAAAGAGGTTTAAATTGTAAAATAAAAAAAGCTCCGATACTATCGGAGCTTTTTTTATAATAAGAAAGTAAAGGATTATCTTCTTCTTTCTTTGATTTTTGCTTTTTTACCAGTAAGTTCTCTGAAGTAGAAAATACGAGCTCTTCTAACTTTACCTCTTTGGTTAACTTCTACTTTTTGTAAAGCCGGCATGTTGATTGGGAAGATACGCTCTACACCAACTGCACCTGACATTTTACGGATTGTAAAAGTTTCAGTTACTCCAGTACCTTTTCTTTGGATAACAACTCCTTTGAAAAACTGAGTTCTTGTTTTTTCACCCTCTTTAATTTCATAGTAAACTGTGATAGTATCTCCAGCACCAAAATCAGGGAAATCTTTTTTTGTTGATAATTCGTTATTAACGAAATCTACTAAATTTGCCATTTTTCTAAAATATTATGGTTTTAAATCTGAGCAACATTCACGGTTCTCGCCAGAGGTTGGTCAAAGTGGGGGCAAATATAAGTAAAAAATCTAAAGTTGCAAACCAATATTTAAAAAAAGAAACAAGAAGCAAGAGTCAAGAAATCAATAGGTTAAGTAGGTTATTCGTAAAAAAAAGTCTTGTTTCTTGCTTCCTGACTCTTTTTTCTATTCCTCAAGCAAATCAGGACGTCTCTTTTTAGTATGTTCATAGGCCATATCTTCTCTCCATTTGTCTATTTTGGCTGCATGGCCGCTGGTTAAAACCTCTGGTACTTTCCAGCCTTTGTAATCAGCCGGCCGGGTATATATGGGACCGGAAAGCAAGTTGTCCTGAAAACTGTCTGTTAATGCTGAAGTCTCATCAGATAAAACCCCCGGAATCAATCGAATGATAGCATCACAGAACACAATAGCTCCAATTTCACCACCGCTTAACACATAATCGCCAATAGAAATTTCTCTGGTTATAAAATGATCTCGAACCCTTTGATCTACGCCTTTATAATGCCCGCAAAGAATAATGATGTTTTCATACATCGAAGCGGTGTTGGCTAATTTTTGGTTCAAAGTTTCACCGTCAGGAGACATATAGATTACTTCATCATAATGACGCTGGCTTTTAAGATGCGAAATACAATCGTCAATAGGCTGCACCATCATTACCATTCCGGCACCACCGCCAAAAGGGTAGTCATCAACGCTCCGCTGCTTATTGGTGGTATAATCCCTTAAGTTGTGAAAGTGTACTTCCACCAATCCTTTATCAATAGCACGTTTCATAATTGATGCTTCAAAAGGACTCTTCATTAATTCCGGTAAAATTGTAATAATGTCTATTCGCATGGTGCAAAGATAGGAAGAATTAGGAGCTGTTTCCCGCTATCCGTTTCAATCTCTTCGAGGATTTTCACTTCTATCGGGGCTAGGGCTCTTTTTTTAAACGCCAAACTGCCTCAAATGATGATCCAGATGTTTCCACATCAACTTGTTCCAATCATCTGGCGTCATTTTTCCCCAAAAAGGATGTTGAGTAAGTGAAATTGACTTTTCTCCTTCAGCAAAACGACTGAACTTTTCAATCAAGGCTTTTTTCGAAGCTTCAAAATCATATGTATCACTGAAAACAAATTCAGGAGCGGTAGGACTATTTTTTTTGAAATCGGAGTTGAAGACTTTATTTTTAAGCATCTTTCCTAAAAGCTTCATGAAGAAATTTATTTTTAATTCTTTTTCAGAAAAAGCTACAGCAATAGCTGCTTCAGTGTGTTTTAGCATTTGGTCAACAGTCATTTTTCCCCATAACGCCGGACTTTCCGGAGTTAGTTTGTTGATTCGGGCAATAATTAAGTCGTTGTCCTCTTTATTATAAATAGAACTCATATTTTCGGTTTTTGTTGGTAATCAAAATTACAATTTTATGCAGTATCTTTGCACCACAAAAATATAAAAATCACAAAATGGAAAACGGAATATACGCTAAGTTCAATACTTCAAAAGGATCGATCCTTGTAAAACTTACCCATGATTTAACCCCCGGAACAGTTGGAAACTTTGTAGGATTGGCAGAAGGACAATTAGAAAATTCGGCTAAACCTATGGGGACACCATATTACAACGGATTGAAATTTCACAGGGTAATCCCCGATTTTATGATTCAGGGAGGATGCCCACAGGGAATAGGTTCAGGAGGCCCGGGATACAACTTTGATGATGAGTTCCATCCAAGCCTTAAACATGATAAGCCAGGAGTTTTGTCTATGGCGAATGCCGGTCCCGGAACTAATGGTTCGCAGTTCTTTATCACACATGTTCCGACCAATTGGTTAGACGGAAAACACACTGTTTTTGGACATGTAGTAGAAGGTCAGGATGTAGTTGATGCAGTGGCACAGGGCGATTTGATTGAAAGCATTGAAATTATCAGAGAAGGAGACGAAGCCAAAAAATGGAATGCAATCGAGGCATTCAGAACTTTTGAAGGCTCCCGTTTGAAAAGAATAGAAGAAGCTAAAAGACAGGCTGAAGAAGCTATGGAAAAACTGGCTGCAGGATTTGATAAAACTGAAAGCGGTCTCCGTTACAAAATCATCCAAAAAGGAACTGGTAAAAAAGCGGAAGCGGGTAAAACCGTTTCAGTACATTATACAGGGCAGTTAGACAATGGCAAAACATTCGATTCTTCTTATCCAAGAAAAAAACCAATCGAATTCCCATTAGGAAGAGGTCATGTAATTGAAGGATGGGATGAAGGTATTGCTTTGCTTCAGGTTGGAGATAAAGCCCGTTTTGTTATTCCTTCTTATTTAGGATATGGAGCAAATGGAGCAGGAGGTGTTATTCCACCTGATGCGACTCTTATTTTTGACGTTGAACTAATGGACGTTAAATAAAGAAGATTTAAGATTTGATTAAAATTAAAATCCCAATCGGTCAAAATTGACGAGGTTGGGATTTTTTTTATATTTTTACTTAAAACAATAAACATTATGAAATATAGAGTACTTTCCCTAGCCGTTTTATCTGTAATTATTTATTCCTGCGCTTCCAAATCAAATGCACCAACAGCCAGTGTCAATGAAACCAGACCGGCAGCTATAAAAACTCCGGCAACAGCAATGACACCTGAGTTAGCAGAAGGAAAAGGACTCTATGAAAACAACTGTGCCAAATGTCACAAGCTCTATGCACCTTCTGATTTTTCGTCTGAAGAATGGAAACCAATTGTGGCACGAATGCAAAAGAAGGCACACCTTGATGATTTGCAGGGGCAGAAGATTTATAACTATGTAACAATGAAATAACTAGAAATCCCGGGAAATCGGGATTTTTTTATGATAAAAAATATGGAACATTCCCTTAATTGGTCAGAATTTGAAAAAGTAGAAATGCGCATCGGAACAATTCTGGAAGCTAATGATTTTCCCGGAGCAAGAAAACCGGCGTATCAATTGACCATTGATTTCGGAACTGAAATCGGAATCAGGAAGTCATCGGCACAGATTACAAAACGATACACTAAAGAAGATTTAATAGGAAAGCAGATTGTGGGCGTGGTGAATTTTCCCAAAAAACAAATCGGAAATTTTATGAGCGAATGCCTTGTGCTGGGCTCAGTGGGAGCAGATAATGATGTGGTATTGCTTACCTCCGACCTTACAGTAGAAAATGGCCTAAGGATAGGTTAATAAAAAAAGCCCAAAATAAAATTTTGGGCTTTTAATTTTTAATTAGATATCGTCAAAATCAATATCAGTGAAACTTTTCTCGGTTGCCGGTTTTTCCTCAGCTGCAGTTTCCTGATGGTATTCTCTTTTGAAGTCTTTTTGATGTCTTTCAGAGATTACTTCTTCTCCTTTGTTGTTCAGGACATAAGCAGTCATTTCTTCTAAAATTTCGCTGAATGCTGCGAAATCTTCTTTGTATAAATAAATCTTATGCTTTTTGAAGTGAAAAGAACCGTCTTCTTCTGTGAATTTTTTACTTTCGGTAATCGTAATGTAGTAATCATCCGCTTTTGTAGCTCTCACATCGAAGAAATAAGTTCTTCTTCCTGCTCTTAAAACTTTAGAAAAAATCTCATCTTTTTCTAGCATATCATTTTCTCTCATATTCTTTCGGTCAATTAGTAGTGTTTCTATACAGTTCAAAAATGGTAATTTTTTTGTTACCAAACAACATTTAGTTTAATTCTTTTTCTGAAAGTTGTTTCGTATAGAGTTCAGCATAATACCCCTGCTGGTTTATTAATTGATTATGAGTGCCTTCCTGAATGATCTGACCTTCTTCCATAATAATGATTTTGTCTGCGTTTTTAGCTGATGAAACTCTGTGGCTGACAATGATGGTGGTTTTGTCTTTTGAAATTTCCAATAAATTATTGAGAATTTGTTCTTCGGTTTCAGTATCAACAGCAGACAGACAGTCATCCAAAAGCAATATCTGAGGGTTTTTTATGATGGCACGGGCAATCGAAACCCGTTGCTTCTGTCCACCCGAAAGCGTAATGCCACGCTCGCCCAGGATTGTTTCGTATTGCATGCTGAAATTCATAATATTATCATGTACAACCGCTTCTTTTGCGGCCTTGATTACTTCTTCATCAGTGGCTGTTTCTTTTCCAAATTTGATATTGTTTTTTATAGTATCCGAAAATAAAAAAGCATCCTGAGGCACAATACCGATAGCATTTCTTAAATCAGATAAATTAACTTCATCAATCTTTTTTCCGTCAATGGTGATTTCGCCTTCCTTAATATCATATAATCTGGTAATCAATGATAATATGCTCGATTTTCCTGATCCTGTTTTGCCTAAAATAGCCAGTGTTTCCCCTTTTTTTACTTTAAAAGAAATATTTTTCAAAGCAGTTATTCCGGTATCTTCATAAGTGTATGTTACATTTCTGAACTCAATTTCACCATGAATGTTGGTGCTTTCGGTATTTTTATTTTTGATTTCCGGTTCGATTTTAAGGAATTCATTGATGCGTTTCTGTGAAGCTTCAGCTTCCTGTACTAAAGATGATACCCATCCTATCGAAGCCACAGGCCAGGTAAGCATGTTTACATAAAGGATAAATTCGGCAATCGTACCAATACTTTTTATTGTTCCGTTGATGTACATCATTCCTCCAAAATAAATGACTGTAAGATTACTGATTCCAATCAATAAAATCATAAGGGGGCCAAAAAGCGACTGAACTCCGGCCAGGCTCATACTTTTTGTTTTACTTTCTTTAGATAAATCGTTATAATTTTCCTGATATTGCTGTTCTAAGGCATAGGCTTTTATTACTCTTATCCCGGAAAATATTTCCTGTGTGAAACTGGAAATTTTTGACAGCAACTGCTGGAAGGTGGTGCTTCTCTTGTTTATTTCGACACTCAATCTGAAGATAAGATACGATAACAGCGGCAAAGGAAGTACGGTGTATAATGTAAGTAATGGCGATACATTGTACATATATATAATAACAATCGTAAAAGTAATAAAGGTATTGATGCTGTACATGACGGCGGGACCTACATACATCCTGATTTTAGCCACATCTTCACTAATGCGGTTCATCAAATCACCGGTACGGTTTCGTTTGTAGAAATTAGTATCCAGCACCTCATAGTGTTGGAACACTTCATTTTTTAAGTCAAATTCAACATGGCGGGACATCACAATAAGAGCCTGACGCATCAGGAACCTAACTATACCTGCGGCTACTGTGGTAAGAAGTACTAAAAGGATGTTCTTTATCAGTTCTTCCTTAACGGCTGTACTACTTAAATTGTTTTTATGGAAATCCTCAATTACTTTAAATGAGCTGCTGATTAACTTTGGGGTATACAAAGAGAAAATCTGTGAAATAACAGTAAAGATAATTCCTAATAAAAAATGGAATTTGTATTTAATAAAGTATTTGTTTAAATATTGAAGTTCTTTCATTTAATTTTTGCAGAATTGGGGTTTACAACTTCATTTGTGTTAAAATTATGTCTAAAATTAAATTATTATATTCTTTATAAAAATTGATTTTATTAACAAATTGTCGATTATTCTTGATTTAAGTAAGTTTTATTGAATAAAGTTTTAATTTTGTAAGGCTTTTTTAAAAAGCATTAATTAATACTTTACAAAATGACATCAGAAATTACTACACCAGCCGAGCTTAAAAAAATGGATCCTGTTTTTGGTCAGTTATCATTTGATAATCATGAACAAATCGTTTTTTGCAATGACAAAGATACGGGATTAAAAGCAATTATCGGCATCCATAATACAGTTATGGGACCAGCCCTTGGTGGAACAAGAATGTGGAAATATGCTAACGAATGGGAAGCATTGAATGATGTTTTGCGCCTTTCACGAGGGATGACTTATAAATCTGCTATTACAGGTTTGAATCTTGGCGGTGGAAAAGCAGTTATCATTGGTGATGCTAAAGCAGATAAAACCCCAGAATTAATTACACGTTTCGGTCAGTTTGTAGATTCATTGAGCGGTAAATATATTACTGCTGAAGACGTAGGAACGACTACTGAAGATATGGACAGAATCCATGAAGTTACAAAACATGTTACCGGAATTTCTGTTGAAAAGGGGGGGTCAGGAAATCCTTCTCCTGTTACAGCTTATGGCGTTTACATGGGAATGAAAGCTGCAGCTAAATACCAGTTTGGTTCTGATAACCTTGAAGGTAAAAAAGTTTTGGTTCAGGGTAACGGACACGTTGGAGAAACCCTTATCAGTCATTTGACAAAAGAAGGAGCCATTGTTTTCGTATCTGATATTCATCAGGATAAAATGGAAAACATGGTAGCTAAATACGGAGCCCAAATTTTTACAGGAGCCGATTTGTATGCAGCTGATGTTGATATTTACTCTCCATGTGCTTTAGGAGCTACGATCAATGATGAGACTGTAAATAAAATTAAAGCTAAAGTAATTGCCGGAGCGGCTAATAACCAATTGGCAGTAGAAGCTATTCATGGACAAATTTTGAGAGAAAGAGGAATTGCTTATGCACCAGACTTCTTAATCAATGCCGGTGGTATCATTAATGTTTATGGCGAATTGGTAAAATATACTGACGGTGAAGCTATCAGAAGAACCGAGAATATTTATAATACTACTCTGGAAATCTTCAAGTTTGCTGACGAGAATAATATTACTACGCAACAGGCAGCTATGCAGATTGCAGAAAATAGAATCGCTCAAAGAAAAAAAGAAAACGCTAACAAATAAGTCGTTTAAAAATATTTCCTATTTTTGCAGGGCGAAAGAATTTCTTTCGCCTTGTTAATTTTTAAAAGTTCTTACAGGTGTTAAACAGAAGACATATTCGGGTAAAAGTAATGCAGTCCATTTACGCATTGCATCAAAAAAACTCAGATGATATTGAAAAAGAGGAAAAATTTTTACTTCACAGTATCGATGCCATTCAGGATTTATATCTGATAATGCTGTCTTCCTTGGTGGAAATCAGAAAGAAAGAAATTCAGTTTCTTGAAACTTCAAGCAAAAAGTACCTTGCCACTCCTGAAGAGAAAAATCCCAACAGAAAATTTGTCAACAATGCAGTACTGATGCAGCTGGAAGACAGTAATTCATTAAGTATTGCTTTAGAAAAAAGAAAAATCAATAACTGGACGCTTAACGATACTTATATCCTGATTTTGCTAAATGAAATTAAGCAAAACCAATTGTATCAAAAGTATATGGTAAGTAAAAAAAGTACTTATCAGGAAGATAAGGATTTTATTGTTGATGTGTTCTCTGAACTTATTGCTCCAAACGAGAAGCTGTATGATTATCTTGAAGATTACAAACTTACCTGGGTGGATGATATTCCGGTAGTGAATACCCAAATCCAAAAACAGTTGAAACAATTGACTGAAAAGGATGAGTTTAAGGTGGGTAAAATATACAAAGACCAGGAAGATCAGGAATTTGTAAGCTTATTGTTCAAAAAGACTGTACTTAATGAAGTTGAATTAGCCAAAGAATACATTGATAAAACGCCTAACTGGGATGCTGAAAGGATTGCAGAACTGGATACTATTATCCTAAAGATGGCTATTTGTGAGTTTCTTAAATTTCCATCAATTCCTGTTAAAGTTACGATTAACGAATATCTTGAGATTGCCAAAGAATATTCCACCCCAAAGAGCAGCATCTTTATCAATGGTATATTAGACAATCTTATCAAGGAGTTCCAAAACGAAAATAAAATCAAAAAAACCGGAAGAGGTTTAATTCAAAATTAAAACAAAATTATATGAATCCAATGTTAATATTGCAGTTGGTTGCTTTGGTAGCCATTTTCTATTTCTTCATGATCAGACCAAAACAAAATGAAATCAAGAAGGAAAAAGAGTTTGAAGCCTCACTGAAAGTAGGTGATAAAATCATCACTAAAAGTGGTTTCCACGGCAAAATTGTTGAAATGGCTGAAACTACTGTGGTTATAGAAACCATGTCAGGGAAACTTAAAATTGAGCGTGCTGCCATTTCCCCTGAATATACAATAGCTTTAAATAAGAAAGCTTAAAGCTGAGTTGCAAAGTTGCAGACTAACAGAGTTTTAAAATAAAATAAAAAACCCAAGTCCTTAATTGGAGCTTGGGTTTTTTTATGCAAAATCTTTAAACTGCAACTTTACTTTTCTCAGCTTTGCTACTTTCTGTATTTATCGTTTAATCCGATACCTTCTATAATCATTAGTTTGATTTTTTCGAATCGGCTTATTTTAGTCTTTTCCTGTTTGGCTGTTGCCATAAATTCCCAAAATTCTTTTTGCTTGCCGGGAGTGAATTTTTCAAAAGCATTTTTAAGCGTATTGTCTTTACTGAGTTCGGCTTCAAAAAAATCACATTTCATAGCTTCTTTCTTTTCCGGTTTTATGGAAAGGCCGGCTTTTTCATTGGCAATAGCTTCATTGATGTAATGTAATATCAGTTTTTCATTAATTTCCTCAGCAGAAGAAAAGCGCCATTGGCGTAAGCCTTTAGTAACACCTTCATTGGCATTAATCAATACTTTTGCTTCATCTTTTAGGAAAACGCCATTAATGAACCAAATGGTGAAAAAGTTTTTGAAACCGCCAATGCCCAACACATTTTTGTTATTTACGGTATAGACTTCGCCACCCCATTTGTTAGTTTCTACCAATTCAGTTTTATGGATAATTTCACGCAGTATACGCAGTTCATCTTCCCATTGGTTGACTTTGTCCCAGACTTTTTTCTTTTCTTCCATAACTAATTGAATAGTTACTATTTTTTCTTTTTCTTCTTATCCTTCTTTTTAGAAAAGTCAGTGGTAGCGGTAAGTTCGGCTATTTTGATAATCACATCAATGGCTTTCTGCATGCTTTCGACCGGTACGTATTCGTATTTGCCATGAAAGTTATGTCCTCCGGCAAAAATGTTAGGGCAGGGCAATCCCATGTATGATAAACGGCAACCGTCAGTTCCGCCACGGATAGGTTTAATTATAGGTTTAATGTCTAAAGATTTCATCGCTTTTTCGGCTAAGTCAACAATGAACATTACAGGTTCTACCTTTTCTTTCATGTTGTAATATTGGTCCCTAACGGTTGTGATTACAATATCTTCGCCAAATTGTTTTTTGAATTTCTTATTGAATTTTTTGGTGATTTCGTGAATCAATTCTTTACGTTTTTTGAATTTTTTCATATCGTGGTCACGAATAATCAAATCCAGTTTAGTCTCTTCAATACTTCCGGTAATTCCCGTTACATGGAAGAAGCCTTCATAACCTTTAGTTTCCTGAGGCGTTTCATTTTTGGGCAATTCATTGATGAAGTCATTAGCAATCAGCATCGAGTTGATCATTTTACCTTTAGCATATCCCGGATGTACGCTTTTTCCTTTGAAGGTAATTTTTACGCCGGCAGCATTGAAGTTTTCATATTCCAGTTCGCCTATCTGACTTCCGTCCATCGTGTAAGCCCAGTCAGCTCCAAATTTGGCTACATCAAATAAATCAGCTCCACGTCCTATTTCCTCATCAGGGGTAAAGCCTACTCTGATTTTTCCGTGTTTGATCTCAGGATGCTGGATTAGGTATTCCATGGCCGTTACAATTTCAGTAATTCCGGCTTTATCATCGGCACCAAGAAGGGTCAAACCGTTTGTGGTAATTAAGGTTTGTCCTTTGTATTGCAGCAAATCTTTAAAATAGCTTGGAGAAAGTACAATATTTTGTTCTTGGTTTAGGATAATATCACCTCCGTCATAATTAGGTACTACCTGAGGTTTTACATCTTTTCCTGTAAAATCAGGTGTAGTATCGAAATGGGAAATAAAGCCTATGGTTGGGACTTCATGGTCTACATTCGATGGCAGCGTTGCCATGATGTAACCATGTTTGTCAATGGTAACTTCTTTTAAACCAATAGCTTTTAGTTCTTTTACAAGATTATTGGCAAGGTCGAATTGTTTTTTGGTGCTTGGAGTAGTGTCAGAGTTTGGGTCTGATTCTGTATCAATAGTAACGTAGCTTATGAAGCGGTCTATAATGTGTTGCATGTGAATTATTTTTTATCAAAGATAAAAATCAATTACGAATTACGAATCAGGAATTAGTAATTATTCGGTATTGTCAGCATTTAGGTTTTTTGTGATTTGCTTTAGTTTTGAAAGAGGCATGGTTTTGAGTTGTTGCTGCCAGTCGGTGTTTTGATCAATAGGTTTGAGGTTGTAATAAAGCATAATGAATTTAACCGGAATGTATTATATTTAATCATTATCCGATAAAAGGGAAGGCTTCAAGAAGTCTTTAATTCTGTAATAATCTGTGAAAAAAGTATTTAATAGTAAAAATGGTTATTCTGATAAATAAATTTGGAGAGGAATAAATTATAGACCGATATACTTTTCAAAACTAACCTTTTTAGCCATATAGTATTGATTACTATTAGGTTCAGCATTTATGATATATACGTTAAACTTAGATAAAGTTTCTAAAAAATTTCCAATCTTTATACAACATACAATATCCTCATAGTTTAAATAATTTAAAACATCTTTCTTTTTAATCAGAACAGGATCATTATTTGACTTCTTATTTAAATATTTAAAAATAACTATATCGCTGGAGGCTCCCTTAACCCTTATTTTATTTTCCAGATTACCATTTTTATTTACTTTTAACTCCATTTCAGTGGTATTCCCTTTTGTGTCGAAATTAATTTCGAAAGTTTGGTAAGTAAGACTATCGTTTATAACTTCACTTATTGGCTTTTGGTTTATGAATAGAAATAAATTCTGCTTTGAATCCTGTGAAAAGCAATTGGTAAAATTTAGGATTAAGAAAAGTAACAGAAGTTTTTTCATAGACGTGTTTTTTATTTTTAGTGCAGCATTGGGGAAAGCAACTTAAATTCTTTCCACATCCCTTTTTCTTTTTTATAAACCATAATGCCTGACCAGGTTGATTTAACGTAAACAAGACAGAATTTTTTATTGAGAGAATATATAGGTTTTGAAATAAAAACATTGAGTTTTTCTGCGTCCTTACTATTTCCTGACGATGCTACTTCTATTGATTTGTCATTTATATCATCTGATTTCCAATTATTACTTATGTTTTTTTGAGATAAATAATTTGAGAGCTCTTTTTTAGTAAAAACTGTTTTATAAACCGTTTCATCAATATTATTTTCCTGCTTTAGGTTCTCTAACTTTTTAGTGTCATTCATCAATTGATAATGATATAATGAATCTACTAATGCTATGACAAAAGAATTGTCATTGACAGGATTTAATTGTATTGTCCTGTTCTTTTTTAATTTTTTTGTTTTTTCGAGAATTTGATTCACTAAAACCCCATCCTCTGTTGATTCAAATTTATTAATTGTCCTGAAAGAAAGGAATAGGGTTAAAAATAATAAATAACTAGCTACAAGGAACGCCTTTTGGGGCTTCAGATTGTATATTATCTTGTTCAATTGCAAATGTGTTTCCATAATCTTGTTGTTGTTCTGTTGTTAAAACTGTTAAAAATAAATCTGTACCGCTCATTGTACCCCAAGCTAGTTTTACACAATATTCAGGGGTTACAGTTATTCCTTTAGAAGTAGCATAATTATATATACTATTGGCCATTTTTTCAATAAAATTTTTCATTGCATTATGAATTTCATTGTCTAGCGGATCAAATGTATCTTGCACTTGATTATTATAAAAGGCAATAAATGCGTTTAATAAAGTATTATAATTTGAATCAGTAGCCACGAGAGTACCTTTTATGTATAAATTAATTAGGTAAGCATGCACTAGCTCATGTAAAGTCACTGATATTATTCCAAGATTAGTACTTGTATTTAAAAATGAATCATCAAATTTAATATTAATTGTGAAGTTTTGAGGAGTACCTGACCAATTAGGACTTGTATAAGCATTTGTATTTGGAATATTTCCATTAGAAAATCTAATGTTAGCATTATCAGTGCTGTTAAATGTTTGTTGAATTAATTCTGTGAAAGGAGAACAAGTATCAACAATATCTTTTATTATCTCTTTTTGACAAGGTTTATTGATTCCATAAATTGTTTTTTTTACATAATCCACATCTATTCCATTAATTGTAGCATCAATCATTTCTTTTACAAAATTTTGACTATATATTGACCAATTATTTCTTACAAGATAGATTGCACATTCAGGATGATTATCAAAAACCTGTTTTTGTTCATCATTTAATCGATTAATAAAACTCGTGTAGTTATAATAGAACAGTTCCCCATCTGTTAGGGAGTTTCCAAAATCTTGTGTATTTAGGCCGGTAATTATGTCGCTACCCGACTGTGTATTTGAAGAACTACCACTTCCGGTTGCTCCGCTACTGTTGAAACTCCCATTACTACCAATGCCCTGATTAAAACCAGCACCTGATGAACCATTGTCAAAATAACAGGAGGAACCGATTACCACCGTTGTTGTGTGTGATACTGTATTATACCCAAAATTTCCTGTAAGGTCGCCATTATCAATGGGTGGTGCATATTCGGTTGTGGTAGTCAGCGTTATATTGATACACTGAAACCTAAAGGAATCAATGTTAACCCCGTCTTTCATTAAGGCAACAAATTGCTTTTCACGTAGTGCTTTCTGTTCTTCTGTGAGGTTTAACACCTCTTCTTTTTTTAAATCATACTTGACTAAAAAGACATCATAATTACCGTCTAATTTTTCGTTGAAACAGATATTCTTAATTTTTTCATCAGCGGATGTTCTGATAATAGGGAATGTATAGGATTTTAAATTGTCTTTTTCAATGTAGAGCCCTTTTTCATCATCAAAATAGAGTCCTGCTTTCTCATCAAAAACTAATTTAGAATTACTACTCTCAGTTGTGGTGTTTACCTTTATTTTCCTGATACTGTTGACAGCCTGACTTAATTTAGAATTTGTTTTTGCGGTCATGCTTTTCATAGAAAAGGGTCTGACAATGATTTTATTCTGCTTTGCAAATTCTTTTTCGGCTTCACAGCCTGTTAGAAGCACAATAAATGAAATGAAGATTACTTTGAAAATATTTTTCATAAATTTGGTTTGTTAAATTAAACTTTGTCGAAGATTGTTTTTTAACTGTGAGAGCCATTACATCCTGTAGTGGCTTTCTCTTTTTT
>CAMFLD010000014.1 GCA_945957245.1 uncultured Flavobacterium sp.
GATAATGAATTCTTAGTTAGAAGCCAGAGGCAAGAGGCAAGAAGCAAGAAGCTAGAGAAAAGAATATAGAATATAGAGAATAGACGACTCACTTTGGTGGGTCGTTTTGTTTTTTGGGTAATTGGATTTGAGGTAAGGGTTGACTTAGCGTTTTGCTGACGATTTTTTCCTAAATATAAAAACAATTTCTTGTTTCTTGCTTCTTGTCTCTTGCTTCTCAAAAGCCAAACCCCTATTTTTGAGGCATGAAACAATTTGCCTATAAAAATATCAAAGTCTCCTATACCGATGATGGTAAAGGAAGTGCTGTGGTGTTATTGCACGGTTTCCTTGAAAACAAAGGAATGTGGGACAAATATGTTTCGGTTCTTTCTAAAACACATCGTGTTATTACTATTGACCTACTGGGTCACGGAGACACGGAATGCCTGGGTTATGTCCATGTTATGGAAGATCAGGCTGATATGATTTATGCTTTGTTGGTTCACCTGCGTCTGCGTAAAGTGGCTCTTGTGGGACATTCTATGGGTGGTTATGTTGCCCTGGCATTTGCAGAATTATATCCTGATTATGTGAAAGGGTTGTTTCTGCTTAACTCCACTGCCCGAGCCGATAGTGATGAGCGTAAAACGAATCGGGATCGGGCTATTTTGTGTGTTAAACATGATTATACGAACTTTGTCCGAATGTCTATTGCTAATTTATTTAGTGAAGATAACAGAGAACGGTTGGCTAAAGAAATTGAAAAGACTAAAAAAGAAGCTCTTAAAACCCCGGTGCAGGGAATCATTGCTTCTCTTGAGGGAATGAAAATAAGAAAGGACAGAGAGGTTTTACTGCACTTTGCGCCTTACCCGATGCATATGGTTTTAGGCAAAAAGGATGGTGTTTTGATTTATGAAGATACTGTTGAACAAGTCGAAGGAACCCGTGTAGAACTCACTACGTTTCCTGATGGGCACATGTCGCATATTGAAAACGAAAAGGAACTAAAAATAGTACTTACTGATTTCCTGAAGAAAATTTAATTAAAAAGACTCTTTTGCTTACTGTTTTTCCTCAAAAGGAACCTCAACATCCATCAGTTCCTGCAGTAATTGGATAATCTGTTCCAAATAGTGCTGCATAACTTCATCAGTAATTGCATCTTCTGCTGTTTTGCCTGAACCATAACGGAATGGTAAAAATCCGGATTTTAGGTTTTTGAATGAAATGATTCCGGCTTCAATTGGCTGCCCATTTGAAAGAGGTTGGTACATAAAGGCATAGGCGAGTACCTGTATGATTTTCTCATTTTTGATATCTTGTGTAAGGCCTTCCCATTCTTTGAGTGTTACATCACGCTGATCAACTTTTCCTGTTTTGTAATCGACAATCCTGATGCGTCCATTTCGGAGCTCGATGCGGTCGACATTTCCTTTTATCAGTACCGGAAAAGGCAGTCGGTTATCTATAAGTTCTCTTTGGTAGGTGGTTTCGAGCGCAATGATCCGGACCTCATCTCCTTTTTCCAGTTCTTCCTGTTCCATTTTCAGGAAATTAAACACGTTGCGTTTGGCTACTTCAAAAGCCAACAGGTTTTTCCCTTTTTTTATCTCTCCTTCCTTATAGACTTTCTTAAACTGACTTTGTACTTCGGCATCAATCTTCCCGAAGCAACCTTTTATTTCTTCAACGGTAAGTAGTCTTCCTATAAACGGTTTATATAATTCCTCAAGCGTCCCATGAATAATAGTTCCAAGGGTATTTGCGGCTATATTTTCCTCAACTTCGTCGGTTTCAGAAATCCTTAATATGCGTTGAAAATAAAACTGCATAGGATTACGAATGTAAGTTGTTAATGAGGAGGGAGAAAATCCGTTTTCAGCAATTTCTTTGAGACGAATCAATACACTTTCCGTTTTTGGCACAATGATAGGTTCGTGGGCTATGTTAGGCACATCGGGATTGAAGTATTTAAACGAGAGCTTGTGGTTCTTTCTTTTTTCGACTTCAAGCTGAGTTATAAACCTGCTTTTTTCGCCTGATTCAAATCCTTCGCTATCCGAATTGTATATCAGGTAAATGTTTTTGGCTCGTTGCAGCAAATGGTAAAAATGGTAGGTATAAATGGCATCCTTTTCCTTAAAGGTAGGCAATCCACGTTCCCGTTTCACATCGTATGGAATAAAGGAATTCGTTGATTTGCCGGCTGGAAATTTACCTTCGTTTACTGAGGTGATAATCACCGTTTCAAAATCGAGTACACGGCTTTCTAAGACTCCCATAATCTGTAAACCATTCAAAGGTTCACCTTCAAAAGAAACCTCAGCTAAATCAATTACCTGCTTATAAATAGCCTGAAGGGTTTTGATATCATCAATATGAGGATGATCTGAGAAGTAGGAAGTCATTTTGTTGATGACTTTGTAAACTGAGTATACAAAAGCATTGGTGATTTTTTCTTCTTCATTCTGGAAACTAAGACCGGCTTTGATTTTAAGCAGGATCTGCAATAGCGTATTAAGCACCTCAACTGAGGTTGTATCCCATTTTTGAAATAATAATGTAAAGAGTTCGTTCTCTTTTGCATATAGTTCCCCCAGTCTTTTTTGTGTAATGAAGGTATAATTACTTTCGTTAATGGTTTTCACAAGCTGACCCGCATTTACATACGGTTCCACTAACGGATGTGTCAATACATCGAGTACATCTTTGTAATACATTACATAGCCCGAAGAATTACGTGTCAATGCATTTGTATGGAGCTTAAACAGCTTGGCTATAAGCAACTGGGCTGGATTGTTTTTACTTGAAAATCCCATGGTAATGTTAAGTGCTTCCACGGTACCGGGCAATGAATGCAACATAGGAAGAAGCAGATTTTCGTCACCCAAAACCAAGGCAACATGCTGCAATCCATTATTTTCCTGTTGGACATGCTTTTCGATGATACTGCCGGCTATTTTGGCCTGGCCAATCAGTTTTGAGGTAGCAATTACCTGAATGTTCTTTTCATCATTAAAATCAGCTGTAATCCATTCATAAGGATGCTTTTTGTAATAAGTCCATTCTGATTTGAATCTGCGTTGAAAAAGTCCGGCATCATGCAAATCATCATAAAGCAATGTTTCGTCAATGTCCCAATAGATTTTAGCATTATCTAAAGCGAGCAGATGCTGTATTATTTTTTCTTCTGCCTGATTTAATGCATTAAATCCAGCAAATACAAATTGTTTATCCTTACTGTTCTCAGAAAAATGATTCAGGTTTTCAACGGCTTCACGGTAAATAAGTCCTTGATATCCCACACCTTTGTTGATCAGGTATTCATAAAAAGAATGGTAGTAATCAGGCAGTTTTTTCCAAAAGGCAAGATGTTTTTCTATCAGGTCGGTGCGTTTATCTATATCTACTGCCCAATGTTCGATTTCCTTAATATTCTCAAGGTATTTGAGTATATCATCCGGATCTAGCAGATAGCGGTCAATTTCATTGAAATCCTGTAGAAGTGTTTTTGCCCAATTGGCGAAACTCTCAAAGGATTCCTGTTTGTCGCTCTCCGTTATTGCACAATATACCTCATAAAATTCGAAAAGCAGTTCTACACTATCGATGGAACGAACTCCGGCTACATCCTGAATAAATTCTTCAATACTGATGATTTCGGGAGCAAAGATATTATTGGTCACCAGCTTTTTTAGCTCATCCAGCAGAAATACTTTAGCTCTTTTATTAGGCAGGACAATGGTAAGTCCGGTAAGATCAGCCGAATCATCCTTAAGTATTTCCTTAGCGAGTTTGTGGAGAAAAGTTGGTTTTGACATGTTATAAAAATAAAAAAAACGCCCCGAAATTCGGGGCGTTTTCCTGAAAATATTTTAGAAGAAATTATTTTACTAATTTCACTTCAACTCTTCTGTTATTAGCTTTACCAGCTTTAGTTTTGTTAGTATCGATTGGTCTAGACTCACCAAATCCAACTGAAGATAATCTGTCTGAAGCAATACCGTTTTCAATTAAATAGTTTTTAACTGCAGCAGCTCTGTCTTCAGATAATTTTTGGTTAGCAGCATCTTTACCATCGCTATCTGTGTGTCCTTCGATAGAGAATTTAGAAGTTGGGTACTCTTTCAAGATAGCAACCATAGCTTGTAATACTGGGTAAGTTTGTTGTTTGAATGAAGCTTTAGCAGAATCAAATAGGATTGTTTTAGCGTAGTCATTCAATTTTTTGATAACTTCATCAGATACTTCTGGGCAACCATTGTTAGCAACAGTACCAGCTACATCCGGACATTTGTCATCTTTATCCAATACTTTATCTCCATCTCTGTCTGGCCAAGGGCAACCTGCGTTTTCTTTTGGACCTTTAACATCTGGACATTTATCTGATTTATCAGTGATTCCGTCACCGTCAGCATCTGGACATCCGTTTAATGATTTCAAACCAGCAACATCTGGACAAGCATCATCTTTATCAGCAATTCCATCACCGTCTGTATCAGGACATCCGTTGAATTCAGCAGTACCGGCAACATCCGGACAAGCGTCATCTTTATCAGCAATTCCGTCAGCATCAGTATCAGGACATCCGTTGAATTGTTTCAAACCAGCGTCATTAGGACAAGCATCATCTTTATCGTAGATTCCGTCACCGTCTGTATCTTTACCTCCGAATTTGAAAGTAAGACCAGCAAAGTGCTGCATGTGAGATGGCATATCTTCACGTACATCTTCGAAAGAGTGTTTGTAAGTAGAACGAACTGAAAGACCTACCATATCAGTAAACCAATAAGTTAATCCTAAACCTCCGTTTAATGTACCTGCGTGTAAGTCATCACCAATCCATGTGTAACCTCCACCAATGTGGATAGACGGATCAATTTTTTTAGATTTAATCAAACTCATTAAGCTGTAGTTGATTACTGCATCAGCTGCATAATAGTTTTTATCACCCGGATTAACTACTGTATAAGGGCCATCACCAACTCTTGGTAATACATACCTTGTAATTCTGTTAACAGATCCTGTAATTCCAAAAGAGAAATTACTTCCAACGTATTTAGATACGTTTAAATAAGACACAGAAGGAAGGATGTTCCAGTTGTCTTTTGCATTGAAATACTGAGAGAATTGATCTTCTAATTTAGAAGCAGCACTTACTCTGGTATCTACTGCATTAACCCCAAACGAAATCGCCCAAGGATTGTTACTGTCTTGAGCCTGTGAGCTGAATCCAGCTAACATTACCAAAGCAACGAATAATTTGTTAAGATGTTTCATACTTAATTTGATTAGATTATAATACTTATAATGGGACAAAAGTAATACCTTAAATTCTAATAACAAAATCAAAATGTTAAAATATGCGAATTATATAAGGATTTGACATCAATTATGAAAATTTCATCCTTTTTTTTCAATATTTAGCATTTTCCCCACCTCTATAAAAGCATTAATTGCCTGATCCAGATGTTCTTTTGTATGAGCAGCTGACAATTGCACTCTGATTCTCGCTTTGTCTTTTGGAACTACCGGGTAAAAGAACCCAATCACATAGATTCCTTTCTTAAGTAATTCATCTGCCATTACTTGCGACAGCTTGGCATCGTAAAGCATTACCGGAACTATTGCAGAATCTCCATCGATAAAGTCAATGCCTGCTTTTCGCATTCCTTCTTTGAAATAATTGGTATTCCATTCTACTTTATCTCTAAGGGTTGTGTCTTTTTCCAAAAGCTCAAAAACCTTGATAGACGCTCCTACAATTGCAGGAGCGAGTGAATTTGAAAACAGATAAGGCCGCGAACGCTGACGCAAAATTTCTATGATCTCCTTTTTAGCTGTGGTATAGCCACCCATAGCGCCACCTAAGGCTTTCCCCAGAGTTCCTGTGATAATATCAACTCTTCCCATAACTCCTTTGGCCTCCAGAGTTCCTTTCCCTGTAGCTCCAATGAATCCGGCAGCATGGCATTCGTCAACCATGACTAAAGCATCATATTTATCAGCCAGGTCGCATATCTTATCTAAGGGCGCTACCAATCCGTCCATAGAGAAAACTCCATCGGTAACGATTAGCTTAAATCTATGTCCTGCTGCGACCGCTTTTTGAAGCTGTGTTTCCAAATCTTCCATATTGGAATTTTCATAACGGTAACGTGCTGCCTTACAAAGACGTACGCCATCTATAATCGAAGCGTGGTTCAGACTGTCTGAAATAATGCAGTCTTCTTCTCCCAATAATGGCTCAAAAACACCTCCATTGGCATCAAAAGCGGCAGCGTACAAAATTGTATCTTCAGTTCCGTAGAAATCGGCTATCTTCTTTTCCAGTGTTTTGTGAATGTCCTGCGTCCCGCAAATGAAACGCACAGAGGACATTCCGAATCCGTGGGAATCCAAAGCATCCTTTGCTGCCTGAATAACCTCAGGATGTGATGAAAGCCCCAGATAATTATTGGCACAAAAGTTCAAAACAGTTGCTCCGTTTACTTTAATTTCCGCTCCCTGTGGCGACGTGATGATGCGCTCTTTTTTGAAAAGTCCATTGCTCTCAATAGTATTCAGTTCATTTTGCAGATGTTGTTGAATTTTTCCGTACATGATTTAGTTGTAGTTTATTTTAAATAGTGTTTATTGGTTTTTCCTTATTTATAGAGGTTACAAATTTACCACTTCCAAAGTTTCTCCAATATAAACAAGCTTCTTTTTGGTGACTTTATAGCCCATTTTTTCGATGGCATTCTGATAGTTTTCTAATTGCAATGTATATTTCGCCTGATGGGAACCTGTTTTATAATCGAGCAAGTAGACTTCATTTTGTCCATTAATTATCATTCTATCCGGTTTTACAAGGCTACCTTCTTTTTGAATGATTGTTTTTTCATTTAAAATTTTATGCTGTTGCGAAAAAAACGGTTTTAGTTCACTATGCCTTACTATTTCCTGAATCGTCTTAAGAACCTTGGCCCTTTCCCCTGAAACAATCCATCCGTTTTCAATGGCTTTGGTTATGGCCAAATCAACATCGTCTTTAGTTTTGACAAAGGACAGGATTTCGTGGATGATATTTCCATATTCAATGGCCTGTTGTTGTTTTGTATTCCACATTAGGCTTTCCCGCTGGGCTATTTTGATGTTATTCGGATGGAGAACTGAAGCCAACTGTGGAATGGTTGCTGTTTGTTCTTCCGATGCCTTTGCTTCTGATATTCTGGCCGTATCACCCCATTCATAAACCAACTGGTTTTCATTGAAATTACCTTCTGATTCCAGATATTTTATAAAAAACGATGCCATATTGTTTGGATATTCTCCAGTGGTTTTACTTTTAGCCTGAAGGCTTGAAATAACATACAACTGTTCTTCGGCTCTGGTCAGTGCCACATACAAAACATTGATGTCATCGAGTAATTCCTCCTCTTTCTTTTGATTATAGATTAATGCGGCTTCCCTGCCATAATCTTTAACATTATTGTTTTTGTCGACCAAAACTTTAGGAAGTCCAAATTGTTCCTCATCGGCGTCAAGCCAAATCTTTTCTTTCGGCCCTTTGCTGTAATCTTCATCTGCAAAAGGAAAAATAACAACCGGAAACTCCAGCCCTTTTGACTTGTGAATCGTCATAATCCTTATGGCATCATTCCCTTCCGGAGAAGCTATACTGAGTTTATCGGCATGACTTTCCCAATAGGATAGAAAATCGGAAATGCCTGCCTGTTTTTTCAAATCATGTTCTAAAATCAAATCCAGGAAAAACTGAACGTAAGCATTGCGTTTTTGAATTGGGATTACTTTTGAAATAATGATTTCGGTGGCTTCATAAAGCGATTTCTTTCTGATGTTGGCAAATGAAAAGTCAACATTAAACTGATGCAGCCACTGCTGAAAATCGGATTCATTATTTTGTTGCATTCCGGCTGCAATAAAGTCATGAATTACTATATTTTGCTGTTGTTTTGCCAGATAATAAAGGAAATTGGCTTTCGCCAAAAGGTCATTGCTGTTTTTAAGATACGCCAGAGCCGAAAGTATACTCTGTACTTCCGAAGAGGCACTCAGCAACAAACTTTCTGTAGATAATATCGAAATTCCTTTTTCCGTAAGGAAATTGGCAATCTGAGTCCCATGAATTTTTTTTCTGGTCAGAATGACGATATCTTTATTGGAAAAACCTTTTGATTTTATTTTTTTGATGGCTTCCAAGGTCATTTCAAGATAAATTTCATCTTTTGCAGGACTATCATCCTCGCCAAACTCCGATTTTTCTATTTTTGGAATAAAGGAAATAGTGACATAACCTCCTTTTTTGTCATTTTCCTTCTGATGGCTTCGGTTTTTGTAGAGGTCTTTGTAATCTTCGTTTGAAAATCCATCAGATAAAAACTTAAAAAAGCCGTTGTTGAATTTGATAATTTCGGAATAACTGCGATAATTGGTTCCTAAAGTAAATGACTTCCAATCCGGATTGACAAAAGGATTTTCTCCCTTGCTCAGCGCAATGAATTGTTCCGCCTTTCCGCCACGCCAACGATAAATGGACTGTTTAGGATCGCCTACAATCATCAGTGTACCTCTTTCTCCCGAAAGATCTTCGCTGGCAAGCGCATTATCAATCAGCGGGATTAAATTATGCCACTGCATTTCTGAAGTATCCTGGAATTCGTCAATAAAAAAGTTTCGGTACTTTTCTCCCAACCTTTCGTAAATAAAAGGCGCAGGCTGATTCTGGATTTGTTCGTAAATGAGCTTATTGAATTCGGATATAGAAAGGATTCCCTGTTCTTTCTGTATTTTATCCAATTCCTTGCTGACCGTATTCAATAAGGAAAGTGGTGTTATGTTTTTTAAAAAGGCTTCGTAGAAATTTCTGGTTTCAAATTTTTTATAAATCAATGCTAAAATTTCAAGCATTTGCGGAATTACAGCTTCGATTACTTCTTTATCCACAGCATTTTTGTTAACTGCTATGTCTTCAAATTCGTGAAAGGTTTTATTTTTTGGATTGAATCTTTTGTCCCGAATGCTTATCAAATGATTGGGAAATGTTTGTCTTGAAAAGGAATTCAAATCAATCCCTTTTTTTTCAATCAACAATAGTAATTCCGTGGCCAGAGCTACTGTTTCGGATTCTAATTGTTTAGAGAGTTCAACAAGTTTGTTTTTGATAACCACAAAATCCTCAATTTTTTTATTGTCAAAATGCGTAATTTCTTCTCTATTGTTTTCATTTAGGATTAATTTTCCTGTTTCCATAATATCACGTGACACGTCCCAGGATTTATCATCGTCTGTTTTTTCCATAGTGAAATCAACGAGCAGTCTTGTCAATTCCTCATCATTCCCTGCTTCTGCTATAATAGCATCAACTGCTTCTGTGAGAAGGCTTTCTGTATCAAGTGAAACTTCGAAAGTAATTGGGAGGTTTAAGTCATGAGCGAATGCCCTGATGACCCTGTGCGTGAATTTGTCAATAGTAGAAATATCGAAGGCTGCATAATTGTGGATTAGGTTCTTGATGATACTTTTGGCTTTTTGGGTAATTGCCTGAAGGCTCATTCCTGTTTCCACGCTAATGTCCTGCATTAGTCTGAGTGCTTTTTCTGAAGGACTTTCTTTAGCAAATTCTGAAAGGCTTTCCACTATCCTGCTTTTCATTTCGTGTACCGCTTTATTGGTAAACGTTATTGCAAGGATGTTCCTGTAAGCATCGGGCTTTTTAGAAACCAGAATGATTTTGAGGTATTCCTTTACCAGCGTATAGGTTTTTCCGGAACCTGCTGAAGCATCGTATATGGAGAAAGCGTGGTTTTGCATTTTTTAACTTTTAACGGGAACCCTTTTCGGGAATTTTTCTTTAATAAATTTAAAAAGAAAGACAGTAATTGCAAATTCAGCAGCTTTTATGGGAATTGAAATTACAAGTTCCATCGATGAATACCCCATGCTCCAGCTGCTTGGCAGGTAATCCCTGCAATAGGACGTATAAATAATAACAAAACGTTCAAAAGTGATTATAAAAGGAATTACAATTAGTATCCTAAAAAACAAAAATCTGTTGACAAACCGAATTCTTAACAATTGTGTCAACATCAGCAAAAACAATGGCTGCAGCCAAATACCAAAAGAATAAGGTCCCTTGAACCGTTGGGCAAATTCCAATCTTTCGCTGCTATTCATAATGAATAAATAGTCCCCTACAACTGATGTGAGCCAAAGAATAAAAAAAAGAATTCCTAACCCTACTGCCATTTGGCAGGCAGACTTGTCAAATTTTAGTAAAAACTCTTTCTTGAAATTACACCGAATAAGTATGAAAACAAGGATAGAATACCATCCAAAGCCAACCATCAAATCTATGCGGATAAAATCTAATATGAAATCAACCAATGTTATCATTTAACGGGTAAACTAAGCTTAAAAAAATTCTTTATTTTCAAGAGTTTTTGAGTAAACATCTAAAGTTTATAATCGTTTTTATCGATGGCATAAGCAAAGTTTAATTTACTGGTTTCGCCATAATATTCTACTTCAAATTCACCAACATTTACGGCTCCGATTTTCTCAATTGCCTTTTGCGAACGCAAATTAAAAGCGCCAATGTGAAAATAAACCCTGTCTACAAACTGAAAGGCATAATCGAGCATTAATTTCTTCATCGATCTGTTATAGCCGGAACCCCAGAACTTAGTTGCTACAAAAGTATATCCTATTAAAATAGAATTCTCATTCTCATCATAATTATAAAATCTACTGCATCCGACAGCTTCATTTGTTTTTGCATCAAGAACAATAAAAGCTCCTTTAGATTCGATAGCTCCTTTGAAATAATTAGTAAAGTCTTCCAATTTAAACCTATTTGGATTAGGATGCTGCTCCCAAACTTTTGGATTTGAACCTATTGCGAATAGTTTTTCAAAGTCAGATTCCTGCAGCGGTACTAATTTTACCAAATCATTATGAAGAAAATCGGGTTGTAGGTGGAATGCCATTATTGGTTTTAATTATTTGTTAATTGAAAAATAGAATTTTCTTTTACGAAGTTAAATCATTAAATTTGAATTCACTTATTTAATAACTTAAATACATTATTATGTCTTTTGAACTACCGAAATTACCTTATGCATACGATGCCCTGGAACCACATATTGATGCCCGCACCATGGAAATACACCATACTAAGCATCACAATGCCTATACAACCAATTTAAATGCGGCTGTTGCCGGAACGGATCTTGAAGGGCTTACTATTGAAAACATCCTTATTAATTTGGATATGAAAAATGCTGCTGTTAGGAATAATGGTGGTGGTTTTTATAATCATAATTTGTTTTGGAGGGTAATGTCGCCAACCGGAGGAGGAAAACCGACTGGTGAACTTGCTGATGCTATTGATGCCGCTTTTGGAAGCTTTGACGAATTTAAAGCACAGTTTGCTAAAGCCGGTGCTACACGTTTTGGTTCAGGATGGGCTTGGCTATGTGTCCACAAAGGCGGCAAAGTTGAAGTATGCTCAACTCCAAATCAGGACAACCCACTGATGCCTGATACCGGCTGTGGTGGTTTCCCAATTTTAGGTATGGATGTTTGGGAACACGCCTATTATTTAAATTATCAAAATCGCCGTCCGGATTACATTGAGGCTTTCTTTAATGTAATCAACTGGACTGAAGTTGCCAGACTGTATGCGATAGAAAAATAACAAATGATATCTTGTTAAAGAATGAAACCGATTGTGAAAGCAGTCGGTTTTTTTATTTGTGGTGGTTATAAAAATAAACAGGCGGAATCTCTTCCACCTGTTTGCCCCAAATCTACCATAAACTTAACCTACTAAATACTATGGTAAGACAAAACTATTGATAACTTGTTAAAAAACAAGGAATTTTGTTAAAAATATATGCCAATGGTAGTCAAATACGAGTGAATTGACCTATTTTCCGGTGGGTTACAAGCATTTATAAAATAAAAAAGGTGAACGTAAGTTCACCCTTTTTGCCCCAAATCTACCATAAACTTAACCTACTAATGCTATGGTGAGACAAATATATAGGTGATAAGTACTTGTTAAAAAAAATTTAGATGAATGGCGTAAAAAATCGTTAAAGTTGTTTTTCAGTCTGTTTTTCAGGCGATTTGACTGATATTTTGGGTGAAGATAAAAATAAAAAAGGTGAAAATTTCTTTTCACCCTTTTTGCCCCAAATCTACCATAAACTTAACCTACTAATGCTATGGTCTTACAAAGATATGCGGTATAGAATCCTAACAACAAATAATTTAGATGAACGACAGCAATAATCGTTAAAAAGCTAAAAATGTTAAAATTCTAGTAAGCCCGTGTGTTTTTCCCTTCATAAAAATTGATAAAAGCTGTATTTGCCACCCGATTTCCACCCGGAGTTGGGTAATCTCCGGTAAAGTACCAATCTCCTAAATTCTTTGGGCAGGCTTTATGTAAATCATCTACTGTTTGGAAAATAATCTTCACTTCCGCTTTTATATCTTCTGAAGTTAACAGTGTTGCTATTTTGGCTGATATTTCGGCATCTGTGAATGGTTTATAGATTTCTGTGACATAATTTACCACATCATTGTCTTTAAAATTAGCCTGTGCTTTGCATTTGGCATAAACTTCATCTACGATATGATACAGATTGCGTTCTTTTAGCAGTTCTAATGTAGCCTGAAAAGCAATTAATCCTTCCAGTCTTGCCATATCTATACCATAGCAGTCCGGAAAACGTATCTGTGGCGCCGAAGAAACAATTATAATGCGTTTTGGATGCAATCGGTCCATCATTTTAAGAATAGACATTTTAAGTGTTGTTCCTCTTACGATACTATCATCAATGATTACCAGATTATCCTCGTTTTTTATGACTCCGTACGTGATGTCGTATACATGCGCAACGAGGTCATCACGGCTGCTGTCTTCTGTTATAAACGTTCTTAATTTTGCATCTTTAATGGCTATTTTCTCCGTTCGGATTTTTACCGAAAGGATTTCTTCGAGTTTTTCTTTGGTCAATGTTTTTCTGTTGTCAAGAATGAATTTATTCTTGCGTTGATTGAGAAAATCATTGGCTGCTTCTACCATTCCGTAAAATGAAGTTTCCGCTGTATTGGGTATATAGGAAAAAACGGTGTTGTCTGTGTCGTTTTGTATGGCTTCAAGTACTGCAGGAAGGATTCGTTTTCCTAATTCTTTTCGTTCCTGGTATATTTCGGCATCGCTTCCGCGGGAAAAATAAATACGTTCAAAAGAACAGGCTTTTTTGAGGGTTGGTGTAATGATTTCTTCTTCGGTAATTGTTCCATTTTTTTTGATGATTAAAGCATTACCGGGCTGTAACTCCTGTACTTTTTCAAACGGAACATTAAAAACAGTTTGTATCACCGGTCTTTCCGAAGCTACTACAGCAATTTCATCATCCTGATAAAAGTAAGCCGGTCGTATTCCGGCCGGATCCCGCAGTACAAAAGCATCTCCATGGCCTAATAATCCGGCCATAGCAAAACCACCGTCCCAACCTCTTGAGGCTTTTTTAAGAATTTTAGCAACATCCAGTTTCTCAGCGATAACCGGTGAGGCTTCTCTTTTGGACAATCCGTTGTTTTTGCATTCCTGATATAAATCAGTTACCGCATCATCAAGGAAGTGTCCTATCTTTTCCATTACTGTCACTGTATCTGCCAGTTCTTTAGGGTGCTGGCCCAATTCTACCAGGCTATTGAAAAGCTCCTTTACATTGGTCATGTTAAAGTTTCCAGCCACGATAAGGTTGCGGTGCATCCAGTTGTTCTGCCGTAAAAAAGGGTGTACGCTTTCGATGCTGTTTTTTCCAAATGTTCCATAACGGACATGGCCTAAAAACAGTTCTCCGATGTAAGGAAGGTTATCCTTTTGCCAGGCTACATCATTCTGATATTCCGGATACTGGGAAAGCTCTTCATTGATGCGTTCGTTGATTTGAGCAAAAATATCCTGAATGGGTTGTGATTTGTTGGAACGGACCCGGCTTATATAGCGTTCCCCGGGTTGCACATCAAATTTGATAGAGGCAAATCCGGCGCCGTCCTGTCCCCTGTTGTGTTGTTTTTCCATTAGGAGATACATTTTCTGTATCCCATAGAAAGCCGAACCGTATTTTTCTTTGTAGAATTCTAACGGTTTCTTTAATCGTAAAAGTGCAATACCACATTCGTGTTTGATTGCGTCACTCATAGTTGTTGTTGTGTTGTTTAAACTGCCTCATTTGTTTGGAAGTAAGCCAGTTTGGTTGTTGTATTATTGTTTTACAAAATTAAAAATGCCCCGAAAATTCGAGGCATAATTTTATGTTAATTCTATTTCAAATTGAGTTAACGCTTTAAATTGTTTTAGGCGTTTATTTACCTCATCTTTACTTAATTCGAGCATTCTTTCTGTTCCGAATTTCTCTACACAGAAGGACGCTAAATTGGAACCTTGGATGATTGCAGTCTTCATAGTTTCAAAAGAAGTATCTCCCTGCTGCGTGATAAATCCTGCGAATCCACCCGCAAAGGTATCTCCTGCTCCTGTTGGATCAAATACATCGGCCAGAGGTAATGCCGGAGCGAAGAATATATCGTGGTCGTGGAAAATTAATGCTCCATGTTCTCCTTTTTTAATTACTACATATTTTGGTCCCATGGTATGGATTTTTTTTGCGGCTTTTACTAAAGAATATTCGCCGGATAATTGACGGGCTTCTTCGTCATTGATAGTAATTACATCCACACGTTTGATTACATCGAGTAATTCCGGCAAGGCACAGTCCATCCAGAAGTTCATGGTATCCAAAACAACCAATTTTGGTTTTTTTGTCAACTGGTTCAAAACCCCGGTCTGTACTATTGGGTGCAGGTTCCCCAGCATCACTACATCCGCATCCTTGAAACCTTCCGGTACAATCGGATTGAAATCTGCTAGTACATTTAATTCGGTTGCCAGAGTATCTCTTGAATTCATGTCGTTATGGTAACGTCCGCTCCAAAAGAAGGTTTTTCCGCCTTTAACTACTTCAAGTCCTGAAATATCAATATTTCTTGAAGTTAATAAATCTAGGTATTCCTGAGGAAAATCGTCTCCTACTACGGAAACAATGGCTGATTTTAAGTTGAAATGGGAAGCTGAAAGCCCAATGAATGTTCCTGCTCCTCCAAGGATTTTATCTGTTTTTCCGAATGGTGTTTCGATAGCATCAAAAGCGACCGTTCCTACTATTAAAAGTTTGTTCATGTCTGTTTTTCAAATTAAAGGCGCAAAGATAGGTTTTAAGTTGCAGAGTTGCAAAGTTTCGGGGTGGCAAAGTTGTAGAGTGGTGGAGTGGTAAAGTTTCAGAGTTACAAAGTGGCAGAGTGGCAAAGTATAGAATATGGAGTATAGAGTATAGAGTATAGAGTATAGAGTATAGAGTATAGAGTATGGAGTATGGAGTATGGAGTATGGAGTTTTACTTTTAGTACTATATTTTTAAGTAAAACTTTGTTGCTTTGAAACTCTGCCACTTTGAAACTTTGCTACTTTTCTACTTTACTCTTTGAAACTTCTTGCTTATCCCAACCTTTTTGGGAATTTTAGGCTCCTTAGTAATAATTATCCTTTCTTTTTGGATGCTGATTTTAGTAACAATCGACTCAAAATGACAAAAGATTTAAAAATACCGTAAAAACCCTATGCAAAATACCGTGTTTTTACTATAAACAGAAAGTTAAAATCGCTGTAGTATTGTTCAAAAATTTAACAAAATGTACACTTTTAGTATACCTGAATTTAAAAAAGCCTTTTTAAATTGTACGCCACTAACCTCAATTAATTGATTTATGAAAAAACCGCTGCGCCTGCAACTGGCCTTTAGTTGCATTTTCTTTGCTTTTTCTGCTGCTTCTGTTTCTGCCCAGGACATCCTGTGGGAGAAGAGCTATGGAGGCAAACATGCCGAATATTTGTTTGATGCTATTCCTACGCCTGATTATGGTTTTATTCTGGCGGGAAGTTCGCTGTCTAAAAAGACGGGGAATAAAGACCAGGATAATCGTGGGGATTTGGATTACTGGGTGTGGAAGATGGATGAGAAGGGGGATTTGG